>JBBQIT010000488.1:0-3609 GCA_038325205.1 Bdellovibrionota bacterium | reverse complement strand
GGTAGCCACGGCATGGGGTTATGGCGGGATCGAGATGTCGACCGAATAAGAATCCTGGCTCTTCTAGGGCTCCGCTTCTCAAAGTCTGAGCCGAGATGGGTTCAGTTGCCTTGTAGCCTTTCAAAGGTCCTTTCGGATTAGTTAGATTTTGATCTATTTCGGTCGCTACGAAGGAGTTCGCATTGTCGATTGCTTTTTCGTATTCACTGAAGGCTCTAGCCAATTGGTGAAGACTGCGCTTTCCGTGCGAGTCACGCGGCACGATATCAAGAAACGCCTGTCGTTGATTAACTCCGACATCTATATACCGTTTTAAACGTCCCAGATCAGGATCTGCCTGGCATTGCCGTTCCCTAAAGATTTGAGTTCCCGATAACGAAGGAAATTTCCTTTCCGACAATAGGCTCATTAGGTTGTGACCATTGCGAATGTAACCCGGAAGACTAAGCGGACTATCTAATCGTTTTCCATCTTTCGATAAACCGAACTCGGGTTGAGGAAGGTCTTGTGAGGTCTTCTTCGATTGTGATCCGGCTAAATAGGAAGGCGCCGCTGCACTTAACTCAATTCCAAGTTCAGGTCTCTTGAAATCCTCACCGATGAAACGCATATTGTCATGAATATTACTAATAGAAAGTCTGGTCGCTAGCTCTTCATTGGGAGACACTTCTGCTCCGGTTCCCGAGACTCCAGGGGTAGCTCGAGTGCCCGACATTCCGGACCCAGTAGCTATCGGGCGGCGTGAGTAGAAGAGTCCCGAGTCTTCAATGTAATTCATTCGTTCAACAAATTGATCATAGGGGAGGGCAGCCTCGGCGGCGGCTTTAGTTTGTACGGATCCCTCAGCCCCCGGCTTGAGGAAGAAAGCCTCACATTCATTTTTTCTCATGCAAGCCCGCTCGTGTTCGAGTTGCCGCTCTTGGTGAAACAATTGGTTGTCCGCCGCTGCCCGATTTACTGAATTGAGCAATTTGTGCGTCATCGAATTGCTGTGGAGGGCATTGCGGTCTGCACTTGCTTTGTGCGCGTGGAGGGTACGATGCAGATTATCGAACTCTTGCTCAATGATCTGCTGGTAGGTCTGACCATCACGCGCCTGCGTCGCAAACGCATTGCTCATTTGATTCATCAAAGATCTAACTTGGTGTTGCAGTTTCTCGACCTCTTGGATGATGACTGCTTCTGGCGAGGTCCCGTCATTAAACAAACCACCAAGATTCATTACTAAGGTCAGGGCAATGACCGCGACGGCTACTACTACCCCGACCGGTCCCAACGTCGCCGCACTCATCATAGCAATTTTTATGGCGATCGCGGCGGAAGCGACCATCGCGGCGGCTTTAACCGCCTTATTATCCCCGGCGAGTCGCTCAATCCCGTTAAAGACTTCTTGCCAGGCCTTAAGCTGAGCGAGCTCAAGTTGAATTTCTTCTGCTGTCATCTGAGCGGTATCCGAAACTTCTGGATCGGACTTCACTTGGTTTTCAGACCTCTCCCAGTCCAAAAGATGAAATTCTTTCCCAGGGCTCCTCGAATGATGCCCTCCCATATTCGGGGCGTGTGGCGATACTTGGTTTTCGGGGGACGACCAATCCAACAGAGAATAACCACCGTGCGTTTTCACATGTCTTGCCAACCCAATGACATCTTTCGCGCTCATTTTCCCGACCACGTCGGGATTTAAATACTGAACCGCGAGGGGGGGTAAGCTTTTAAATCGCTGTTTCCACTCTTCGAAGCGTCTATCCTCAAGCTTTGAACTATCCGAGGAAGTTGAGTTTTGCTTTTTAAGGAGATCCAGCTGATGCTCAAGTCGTTTTACCGTGTCGGGTAGTCCATATGATTTCTCGGCTTTTTGCATATCCGAAAGCCCCGCAACGAAGGGTGACTTCCCATTTATTCGAGGGAGCAAAGGGATAGTGGTGGAACGCAAAGCATCGCTTCTAAAACAGTCTTCGAAATGCAACCTCAGTTCGTTTTTGAGTTTTGATTCAAAAAGAGAAATATCGGTTAGAAAGTAGGGGTCTATTTTGGCCCCTTGGGCTAACGCATTTTTCGTGGAACGATAATCCATGTCTTTCGATGCACCACGGCCAGCATCGATCGCTAGGTTCGCTAATTTGGTTCCAGGAACAAGGCCAAGTAGTTTCAATGCAGCGCCAGACGATTCGTCTGCTTCTGTCGTGAAAGGCGCACCAGACATTTTACTGACGGCTTTACCGAAGGAGTTAGCTCTTTCGACGATCGATCCAGAAATGGGGTCACAGAGGGTCGCATCTACGATGCCGTCCGGAGTGAGGCCCGAGGGACAATTCTTCAGCACGAAGTCCAAGCGATTGTGAGCCTTTTCGAGTCCTCCCATTTTGTCGACGTCTAGCCGAACGGAGAGAATGCGAGCGGGCACTCCATAATCCCGCCGTTGGCTGGCATTTTGAAGAACGAAATCGGCAAGACGGAGAGCGTCTGCTTTTTGCGTTGGACTAATTTCATTTTTTAGCGGGTTTGGGTTCCGGTAGAAATCTTGCTTTAAATACGAAGGAACTTTTACCTGTTGTCCCGCCGGATCTAGGTAGGGGCTGCCATTTTTGTATCTATAGTATTCTCCACTTCCATCGATTTGTTCGGAGGGTGGCTGTTCGGCGTATGCTTGGTGTTTCAGGGGAGAAAAAGTGGAAAGTATAAAACTGAAAAGCAGAACTCGGCCCACTGCGCGTTTTTTGGCATTTCTAAAGAACACTTTTGACAACCTCTTCCGACCAACCAGCTTATTGCTGTCTGCTGGTCCCCAGTTGTGCAAAAGGTATACCTACTCATGACGAAGACAGGAGGTGAACGGTAAAAGTAACATATGCGACAAAGAAAGTGAGTTTACTTCGTGTGTATTCAACTACCGGCAGGCAAAGAAGAAAAAGATCCCGTAAGACGTTTATTCCCATCACCGTTGGGAGCAAAAACCTTCCGGGATTTAGGCAGTCAGAAGAATCGGCGTAAGTACCTAAAACCACCCTGAGAAAGGTTAATCTCCTCAGAAGTCTCTTCGGCGCGCAAGTCCCTCATTCGGCTAATCAGTCGTTCCGCTGTCGATTTTAAGGGAGGTAATAATAATTGGTGGTCTGCGTGGTCAATTCTTCCGCCTGTTAGAAATTGCACGCATCGAGTTCTGGGGAGTTGTTAAATCATACTCCATCGTATTTAGCAGAGTGGGACATTTATGGGACATCACACCCAGCAAACCCCCGCCATGGACCGTCAGCGACAGTAACTCGAACGAAGGACAACTTCCGGTTATTTTGAAGAAATCCTGAGATATTCCGAACTTCCATTTTTCATCGATTAGAATTTGCAAGCTGGGGGTCGAGGGCTTGTCCCGGCGTAGCCAAAGGCGAAGACGGATTCGATCCCCTTCGCCTCCACCATTCAATTCGCCTTCCGCGAATTGAATCCTCAAGACTTAACCCTAAATCTTAATGCTCAATCTAAATCCGCGAAGCGGATTCCAGTCCCCCGTCCCAAAAGTCGATGCGCACCTTTTTCCTAGAGCCAAACTCTACAGTTCAATGTAGGCGATACCGATTTAGTATCGTGGAGTCTTACTCGTATGATTCGTAG
>JBBQIT010000487.1:0-3610 GCA_038325205.1 Bdellovibrionota bacterium | reverse complement strand
TGCTACCTATATTCAAGGCGGGACGTACACGATAGGTGGTACCGCGGGAACTCCTTCTACCGCAACGAAAATTACCTTCACGGTAGGGGCTGCTTTTATGGAGACCTATCGAGGCTCGTATCCAAGCAATAACCAGGCCCTGAATATTGTGAACTATCTAAATTCTAATTGCACTCCGAGCGCCGGATTTTCCACGACAGCAGACACTCTGCTTCAGTTTGACTCCCAGACCTGCACAGCGACCGCCGCTTATAACTTTTCGAGCCCTCCTTTTGCGGGGGGGACCTTTAACAATATTGGGTACAACGCGGGCGGGGGAACTTTTCAAAGCGGTCCGCGAACGAATTTCTGGAGCCCTGGACAAGGCTCTTTTGCCACGGCGTATACGGAAACTTTCTTAAGCTGGTAATCCTTCCTTCGGACTGATACTAAACCTGCATGATTGTGGGTTTAGCACATACGGCACTTCTGGTTCGCGAATACGACGAAGCCAAAAAATTCTACTGCGAAAAACTTGGGTTTCGTTTAGCCGAGGATACTATTCTCGCTAAGGGTAAACGCTGGGTCCGTCTTTCAGCGCCCGGATCTCAAGGCTCTGACATTCTCCTTTCAAGAGCTGCCAACGAAGCGCAGCTCAAGGCCGTCGGCAATCAAACGGGCGGGCGAGTCTTATTCTTCTTTCACACGGATGATTTTGATTCCGACTATGAGAAATTTCGAAAGTTGGGAATTGAATTTTTAGAAGGCCCTTTGGTGCAGCCCCACGGCAAAGTCGCTGTCTTCAAAGATCTCTACGGGAATCGAATCGATCTAATCCAGCCAAAGAGAACTATTTAGTAGGAAGCGGTCCGCGAGGGTGCAGGAGACGGAAGATGTCCAGTCGACCTTTGATAAAAAAGGTCGACTGGCCCCTCAATTGGTTCTGCGGGCTTATCGGACAGGCGTGATTACTTGCATATATTTTGCGGTTGGTCCGGCATCGCTAAACGTTTCTTGCTCCACCGGTATTTTTCCAACGAATGTAATCAAAGTTACCTTCGCGTCCTTCTCGTCTAAATGGTTTCGGGCCATCGGGGAGAGTACCGATACCAAAAATAGATTGCGAACATCGGTCGCAAAAAATTTGGATTTCACTTCCACAGGGGCTGGGTTGCTAGCAGGCATCACTCCGACACTGCCAAGACTCGCGAGACCAAGGCGAACGGTAGTAGATTCTGATTTAACCTCGGCGCTAGTCTGCAACGGAAGGATAAGATCGACAAAATTCATTTTTGCTTCAGGCCCGTTCTCTCGAAAGACTACTTTAGTCGCGGGAACTGCCCACGTGAGTTTTGTGACCGGTTCAGTTTTTGCGAAAACGTTTCCTAGAATTGGTTGCTCTTCGACAGGTACTGCGTACACCAAGCTGTGTTGATCGGCGCCCCATTGATATCCGCCCGGAAGACCGGTAGTACGGCGAGTTTCCAAAAAATGGATCATGGCAGTCGTAGCAGCTGGAGCTGAGATCAACATCGCATTAGCGAAGGGAGCGGTTTCCGCGTCGTAAATAGATTGCCACTCTTGGCGAATGGTATCGCCATCGGTCGAAGGACTATTCGCAGAAACTCGCCAAATGTTGGCCCGAGCTGCTGTTTCTGGCGCTGCGAAAAGGCTTTTCGCGTCGGCCATTAGGTGTCTGGGAATCGCTTCGGACGGCGCGTCCAAAACGGATGCATAAAACTCTGGATTCGATAGAGGGGCTAATACTTGAAGGAGCGTTCCTTGAGTCATCTTCAGCTTCTCGCCTTTGATAGCTTCCTGCAATTTACCCGGATTCCAAGTTCCCCATTCACCCGAGATAGTGAAATCCCAATATTTATCCAGGTTCTTCGGGTCTAGGACTGCGGTCCAACCCGCTTTTAATTTCTCTGCAATCTCTGCGGAATGTTTTAATTTCCAGGGGCTCTTGTTATCTTCTACTAGGGGACGCTCGTATTCCAAATTAGTTACTAAAGGAAAAGCGATGCGGGCATCCGGAGTCTGGGCCGGAGACTTAAGTTTCAATTCGAAATAGAACTGATTCGAATTGGCGATGTCAGCGGAATAGGGAGAGTCGATCTTGCCGACAACCAAGTTTATTTTTACACTCCCTTTTCTTTTGCCTTCAAACTTGTCGTACTTCACTCGAAGAGTCATCGACCGAACTTCAAGCTCTCCCTTCTTATTCAGAACCATTGAGGCATCTTTCAACTGGATATGCCCCTTAATCGCCGTCGCGTAGATTTCGCCGGCTTGAATAGAGTCGATGTCCGCGCTTCGTGCCCCGAGATCCTTTTCAGCGATATTGAGTGAGAGCGCTCCGTCTCCCAAAATGCTTACTGGGGAGTCTTCGGCTAGAGCCGTTCCCATGGGGGATGTGAGTAGGGCGGCTATGGCAATTAGAAACAACTTAACTACAACAAACTGCTTCATGAACAGGTCTCCAGGCTAAATATGAATACACTAGTAGAATTAAGCAATTCGCGGGCCAGGAGAATCATTGCATAATGGGAAGAATTGGGCAGCGGGACGGGTGGCTTTGTTACTTGGTCTGTTTCAGAAAGTGCGCATAGGCCTGACAGTCAGCATACCAACAGATGATGTGGTTTCCCCAGAAGGGTTAAGCCTACTCGCCGTCTCCGCTTTCAGAGGAGGTAGCCTTTCTGACCCTTAAGGTAAAGCAGATGAAGGGAGCATCCGAATGTTTATTTCGTAGAGCCCGCGGTAATTTGCCAGCCGCTCTTGGTTTGCAACCAGAGTCTGATATCCCCCTTGGCACGACGAGAGGTTGAAGGCAGAGTAGGCAAAATTGCAGAGGAGTCTAGATGGAATATCGACAGTTAGGTGGCTCCGGGTTAAGGGTTCCCGTTTTGAGTTTTGGCACAGGTACTTTCGGCGGAAGCGGTGAATTTTTTAAGGCGTGGGGCGGAAGCAATGCCTCTGAAGCGACGCGAATTGTCGATATTTGCTTAGAGGCAGGGCTTACGATGTTCGATTCCGCTGACATTTACTCGGCGGGCTTAGCCGAAGAGATTTTAGGATCGGCAATTAAGGGACGTCGAGACAAGGTTCTTATCTCCACCAAAGGAACGTTTCGCTCGGGGCATGGGCCGAACGACGTAGGGTCATCTCGCCAACATCTTATCTCAGCGGTTGAAGGAAGTTTGCGACGATTGGGCACTGACTATATTGATATCTATCAACTACACGGATTCGATGCGATGACCCCTATCGAAGAGGCGCTGTCTACGCTAGACGATCTGGTTCGCGCGGGAAAAATTCGCTATATCGGTTGTTCTAATTTTTCAGGTTGGCACTTGATGAAGTCGCTCGCCATCTCAGAAAAATACGGACTCGCCCGCTTTGTGGCCAATCAAACTTACTATTCATTGATCGGCCGAGAATACGAATGGGAATTGATGGAGCTTGGACTAGATCAAAAAGTGGGCGCTATGGTATGGAGTCCCTTGGGATGGGGCAGACTCACCGGGAAAATACGACGTGGTCAACCCTTGCCGGCCACTAGTCGACTTCAAAGTAAAGTCGTTATCGAAAACGGTCCCCCGATGAAAGACGAGTATCTTTATCAGGT
>JBBQIT010000486.1:0-3612 GCA_038325205.1 Bdellovibrionota bacterium | reverse complement strand
GATAGAAACAAAAGTCGAGTCCGGCACTTATGCCGGAGCGGTGGCTATGACGTTGAGAAAAGGTGATGTTGCGCAAGCGGCTGTCGGGAAAATGGGGCGTGAATCAGAAGAGCCGATTCAGCTAGACGCATTATTTAGCCTCGAATCGATTAGCAAAGTGGTGTGCACGGCGCCTTTAGTTCTACTCCTTTCAGAGCAAAAGGTCCTAGGTCTGGATCAGCCGATCAAAACCTGGATTCCTGAGTTTCGAGTGGCTGGCAAAGACTCCATTACCGCTCGGCAGATTCTCTCCCATTCCTCGGGGTTACCTGATGTCGACGATGTCGCTCTCGATATTTCTTCCGCGCCCGAGGCTTTATGGAAAGCAGTGATGAATCTAAACCCGATCTATGCGCCAGGCACTAAGGTGCGCTACAGCGATTTGGCTTATCTCATTTTAGGCAAGGCGATCGAGGTTGCTACCGGAATGACGTTGGACCAGCTAGCGACGAAACACCTTTGGCTGCCTCTAGGGATGAAAAAAACTCTCTTTAACCCACCCGAGTCTATGCTTAAGAAATGCACATCAAATCACGGGATTCGGGGAAAGAGCGTCGATACCCTCGACCAAGCTTTAGGTGGAGTAGTGGGATGTGATGGTGTTTTTTCTACAGCGGAAGATCTTATCAACTTCTCGAACATGCTCTTGCAGAGAAAAATCTTAAAACCGGAGAGCTTTGAAGCGTGGATTGGAGAACAGGCACGCAGCGTCGGTTCGGTTGGAAGCGACTTTGAGTATCTCTTTTCAGGCCGGAAGGCGCTGGGATGGGAGCTTCCCGGAGAGTTTTCTCACGGGGGAGCGCTTTTTTCCGATAAAGCATTTGGAAAGGTCGGGGGAACGGGGACATTTCTTTGGATCGATCCGGCAAGTGAACTAGCTGCGATCTATCTCACGAACTACGGGCAACCAACTCCTTTTACGGCCGATAAATGGTCGAAGCTAATCCGCGATGTAGGATCGAAAGATTTTTTCGATTTTGTGATGAAATCGGAGGACCTTAGCTAAGCCGCCTTTTCTTTAATCGCCCGTCCCCCAAATTTGAGGCGGGAAAGGTGCCTAGGCACCTCTTTCTCTGTATTTTAGTTTAACGTTCCCGAGTATTTCTTAGGGGACAAATCCGGGACATCACGTTCTAATTCAACGCCGGCTCTTCCCCTCTAACCCTTAGCAACTTAAACCACAGGTCACTAAAAGTAGAAGCGGGGTCTTGTCCCAAAGAAGAAGCCCCTTCGGAATTCACTCTCATATCTTTGATCACCGGTTTTGCTACGTGCAGTTGGTATCTACGAATGGCAGGCGAATCTTTCGTTGGTGCTCTCCCAAAGCCGTCAACGTGCACACTAACATCGTTGGTGTAGGTTCCTTTGGAATCTTGATAACTCAAATGATGATTTCCGGTTTCAAAGGCGAAGAGATCGCTAGGATAAGGCGAGCCGTTCGCTTGGGTTACCGTAAGCGTGTAACTAGCGGTATTGCGCTCCGACTTATTTTGCACGACGTCTACGGTTAGTCCTAGTTTGCGAGCCACGTCTTGATAAAAATCTTTCATTCTCTTCGCCGCTGCCGAAGATCCCGAAACATCGAGGGAAACTTGTTTTCTTTGTGGAGGAAGACCCAAGTCCGCTCTATCAGGCCCACCCAAGAAATTTTTTAATCGGTTTGCCGGAGTTAGTTTGGGAGCTACCGCCGCTTTCTTGGGGGCGGCAACCCCCGACGCCGGCGTTACGAACTTTCGCTGGCTATCTCGCAACTCCGCCATCTCAAAGAGCACGGGATCGTCTGAGAATTTTTCGGAGACCATGGTGTCCCATTGTTCGTCGGTAAGTTTGGGCTGATTCGGATCGGCTAACTCGCGTATGGCCTGATGCAGCTGGCCTTCCAAGTTACGCCGGCCGGGACGAGGTAAATGTCCTTCGATCGCGTGAAATTCGGCTACCGCATCCATTAAGGCATCGGGTTCTTCTAATACGCGTTTGATGGCGCGATCGATTCCTAAACTTTGTTGTACCGATAACCGCAACTGGGAGGCTCGCAGTAAGAATTGAAGATCATTGCGGTAGGTTTGCACCGCTTCGTAAAGCTCGATCTCGTCGTTAGTCACATGGTTGCTGGCATTGCTCGTGGTTGCGGTCCGATGCAGCGGTGGCCGATCGTATTTAGTCGTGAAATCAGAAAGCGCGTCTGCGGTACCTTCCGGAGTTTCCATTTGTTTTCGCACGTCATCGCGATGCCGCTCGAACTCTCGTACAGCGTTCTGCAATCGAATAGAGCCCTCGGCTACTAATTCCCGGAAACGAGTTTGGCCCTCACCATCAAGCATTTCAGAAACCGAATCGTGGATTCTACGATTTTCTGGAGCCCGGTTCGCGAATGCGGCGAGCTCATTCCCCTGTGCTACAAATTTTTGGATCTTGGGAAAGGCCTCTTCCGCTTTACGGTAGCCCCTGCTCTCTCGGAAAAACTGCTGCTTAGCCAATTTTAGTTCGTCTTGACTCCAAAAGATTGAGGGGGCGTGTTCACTCGCGATAGGAATCTTTTCCCCTGGCTCATATTCTCCCCAGTCTTGGCGGCCAATGTTATTGAGGCGTTCTAAGGCCTCTGCGGTTTCCGCATCGTTTACTTTTTGGAAAGCGATGATCTCAGAGAGTCCCACCTTTCCTTCGGACATACGCAAGACGCGACCAATCCTTTGCAAAAGCTCTTTGGGGCGAATGGACCTATTGGTATCGATGTATGCAGTGAGCGAAGGCACGTTGATACCTTCGTTCATCATGCCGACGGTAAAGAGCATCGAGATTTCGCCCGCTTTAAACTTCCGCTTCATCTCTTTTTTATCAGCTGGTTTCATCTTGGAATGGAGGATGCCAATGGTATGGGCTTCTCCTTGGGGACGATGAAGGTTTGCCGACTCAAAGAATGCTGCCATGTCTTTCGCTTCGTCGATCGACGAGCACGCGAAAAAAAGATGGTCGTGATTTTCGATAGTAGGCTTTAATCGATCCAGATAATTGGCGTAGTGGGCTGGGTTGAGACGAGTCCGTTTGCCTTTGGTGTTGGTTGGGATGTGCAATGGAACGCCCTCCTCTTCGAAGCGTTCTCCATCAATAAAATGAGTTCGAAACGGATGCGACTCTCCTCGTTCGATGGCTTCTTCAAGCTGGGTAAGAATCTCACTCACACTGCGATCCGCCTTACCTCGCTTGGTGAGATAGCCTCTGGCACTATCGAGATAGGCCCAAAAAGCGTTTCCATGAAATACATGATTAATCAGATCCATGTCCTGGCGAGTGGGAGTAGCGGTGAAACCTACCACCATGGGGCGCTCGGCATTATGCCCTTTCACGAAATTACCTTCGCGATCGATTCCGCGAACGGTATCCAAAAACTCGATGGTCTCTGGAGCCCCCGCATGGTGAGCCTCGTCGACAGTGATGGATTTTAAGTTCTCTTTTAAGAACTCCATATTAAATTCAGGATCGCCCTTTTTCATCTTCGCTAGCAGCGCCTGAATCGAAGTGACTAATACGACGGGCTTGTCGCTTTTATCGGCTTCCGAAAGTAACTCCTCCATA
>JBBQIT010000485.1:0-3620 GCA_038325205.1 Bdellovibrionota bacterium | reverse complement strand
GGGCTTCGCCTTGATTTTTGCGGCGATCAAACTCGTCAAACTGCCAAAGAAATTTCCAACCCGTAGCGTGCTTGGCATCTCCGTCGTCAACTCGGTAGGCGAGATCGTTGAAGCGGACTTCGCGGCTTTGGAGCAGATTTTCTACTTGTTCCTTGGACAAAGGTCCTTTGGCGACCTTTTTCACAAGTACAATCCAAACGCTTGTAGGCATGGGACCCCACCTCAGAATTCACTTCCGTGTGGAGTTTTCCTACCGACGCGATCCTTGGCGTCAGCGTTTTCCTTTGGTAACTTCTAGCGCCTAATGACGCGCACTAAACTGGGGTGCAGTTTAGTGTTTGAGGCAATCACCTGACCGTCAAAAATAGTCGTCGGTTTGCCGTCGTATCCTGAAATCTTTCCGCCTGCTTCCGTCACTAACAAAAACCCAGCCGCAACATCCCAGGAGGATAATTTCTTTTCCCAAAAACCGTCGTACCGTCCGCAAGCTACATAAGCTAAGTCGAGTGCTGCGGATCCGGGACGTCTCACTCCTAAAGCGCTCTCGTTCATCTTCGTGAAGATGCCCATCTCGCGTTTTAGATCGCTTCCCTTCATGTAATAGAAGCCAGTTCCCAGAAGCGCATCTTGAAGTCTTGCAGTTTTTGACACCTGAATGCGTTTTCCGTTGAGCTTTGCTCCCTTACCTAGTTCAGCGAAGAACTGTTCTTTCCAAAACGGCGCCCAGATCATGCCAGCGACTGGCTTATCATTTTCATAAAGGCCGATCGAAACGCAAAACCACGGAAACCCGTGTGCATAATTCGTAGTGCCGTCCAAAGGGTCGAGCACCCAGGTCAAACCATCCCGACCCTCGTACTCGCCGCTTTCTTCTGTAATTATCGAACTATTTGGATATTTTCTGAAAATTTTCTTTATGAGGTAGTTTTCTGCGGCTTTGTCAGCCTCAGTTACGATGCCCGCATTGGGTTTTCTCTCGATGCGGTGCGTCTTATAAAAGTACTTCATTAGGATGTCGCCAGCGCCTTCGGCCAGTGACGTCAGAAACTGATGGTGAGCTGTCATGGACCGCTTTTTACCTTGCGGCGAGCTGCTTTGGAAAGGTTTTCGAACGAACGGTCCGCTTCTTTGTCTGCTTGTTCTTGAAGAGCTGTCATGGCGCCTTGATTTTTCTGAGCCAGCTTTTCGAGCTCTAGACGACGGTACCGCTCAAACTCGGCTTGAAAGATGCTGTCTTCCACCCGAGTTTCTAAGTCAGGAAGCGACTTTCGCATAAAGGTCAAAAAATCAGGGTCATCGACGGCGACTGGTTTTAAGGGCTCTTTTTGTTCTCGATAAAAGCAGATCGTTTTTCGGATGAGCGTATCAACCGGGTTCTGACCGCGATTGCGATCCACATATTCCGAGAGCTTATCTCGTAACGCCAAGAGTCTAAGGATGCGACGAGAAAACTTTTTGTCGCTACCGACCGTATTTTTGGCGACCCCTTCGATGAAGTTCAGAGAGGGGGCGTTGTCGGGTAAGAGCTCCCCGCAATTTAGGGGCATCATCACTACGCCGCTTTCATTGGGAAGTGCGCTATAGGCACCCGAAGACCAGGTAACTACCCCCCAGAGAGCCAGTAGAGACATCGAGAGTCGAGCGAACATGGAGTTCCTTTCAAGGAAGCGACGGAATTCAGACTTGGGCTGTGACGAGCCCTAGGTCGTTTTCAGGCTTCACTAGGCTGAAGCTGGGCCAAATGAAAAGTTGGATGAGCCCGATACTCCTAGTATTATCGGTCCGAACGACTTTGGAAACCCCTTTGTGCGTCTTTGGAAATGACCCAACGAGGACTTTAAGGACTAATCATGCCGCTCTCCGAGTTCGATTGTATAGTCTTGGGAGATGACCCTTCAGGGCTGTGGCTCTTAAACCAGCTGTGGCAGCAATCTCATGGAAAGCTTCGGCTAGCGCACGTGAGCTTTGACAAGGATCACACCCCAATTCCGCTACCGACTCTGGTGGGAAGTCGCTTTAACATTGCCCCTTCTATTTCCTGGTCTCCGGAAATGCTTTCACCGAAGGGAACCAAGTCTTGGGATGCCGCCACGGTATCCAAACTTTTCCCCCTTTTGGGGCACCTCATGGCAAAGCCCGATCTTTTAGACCAATCGGGAAAATTGATGAAGGCATTGGCCGAATGTGTCCGCAAAGAGCCCGATCTCATCGGATTTGGAGAGGGGCTTGCGCTAACTTTTGGAAAAGCGGCAAAGATCTCACCAGCGCTTTCAGCGCTCTATGCGTGGCTCTATTGTGAGGTCTCCTACTGGCGTCCGCATGACGAATTACCAGAAGGGGTTTTTCGTTTTCACTGGAATGCGAAAGATCACTTTGTAGAGAAACTAAGTCCTAGAGGAAAGCTTGGGATTTCACTGCAATGTCGGGATCAAGATCCCATCGTTTCTCAGTGGGTGGTGTTTAATGACTCTTGGACGAAGCTAAAACAGCTTCTCAAACAAAATGACGTTTGCGATTCCTTGGGGCTCTCGTTTTCTGAAGATACTCCTCCTTCTCGCGCGCTTTATCCAGTTACCCTTAGCGTTGACCCGGGAATCATTCCGGTTTCGGTGAGACCTGTCTCCGTTTATTTCGATAGTTGGGAGATTCCCGACATGGAAACTGAGATCTGCCCGGTTCAGCTCATTAAGAGTGAAGCGGAAACAAAGCTTGTCGTCTGGGTTCCCGGAGCCAAAGATTTTTCGCTCGATCATCTTTTAGCGGACTGCCGTAACGGTTTAGGTCGGATGAATCGCCTCTTTCCTTTCCTGACCACTGCTATCAAACATATTGAGCCGAGTCTGGATCTAGAGAGCTGTTATTCCCAAGATGCCCGACAGGCAGTGATAGAAACTTTTGAGAGCCGAGCGGTTGAGTCGTACCACTTCTGCTGGTTGCATTCGAAATTAAGAATCTCCGGCGTCGAGCGTTTAGGCCCTTTCATGAATACTCATTGGCCGTTCCCATGGGGCGGGCTAATTGCGGCAAAAGAGTTGCTGGGCCCCATGGCAAAAGAGCTCTTGAAACCGATTTTGAAAGCGGAAAAGCAGGCAGCGGCCGCCGCAAGAAAGTCGGCGCCGCCCCCTTCGCGGTGAAGTCCCCTTCACCGTATCGAGTCTAATATTTCGATCGGATTCGGTTCAGAGGGGGCATGGTAGCTTGAATAGATCGAGAACGTGCCGTTTCCAACGGCACGGCTAGTTGGCCGCGATCTTCCATCAGGATTTCCATTAATCTCGAGTAAACGGACGTTACGACGGCTAAACTCCTCAAAATACTTTTCAGGATCGCTACTTATCGCTTTTAAAATTTTCAAGTGTTGAGAGGAGATTCTGGATGCTTCGGGTCCTAATACAATCTCTACATGAAAGTCTTTTCCTGTGAGCACATGATGGATGACCTTCACGAGCTGGTGAGCTTCCATGAGATCCTTTATCGGCTGCGGGGTTCCCGCGTCTTCGACTAAGGGGTTGATCGGCCCCGTGATTCCACCCAGATCGGTATAGGGTAGCCGTAATATTTTCTCATCCTCAAGTTTAAAATCTCCCATCGCTAATCGACGATAACCCGAAGTGGTTAGG
>JBBQIT010000484.1:0-3630 GCA_038325205.1 Bdellovibrionota bacterium | reverse complement strand
TGTACCCAGCGGAGCTAACGCTTCCAGCCACTCCTTGGGGGCGCGGTTATGATAAAAATCGTATTCTTCCTTCTCGGCGGCCTCGCGAATCTGGCGTTTCATTTCCGGATCGCTGACTACGACGAAATGCCAGGGTTGCTGATTCGCACCGCTCGGCGCAGTACCAGCGATACGCAGGCAGTCCTCAATCAGTGCGCGCGGAACCGGACGGCTTGAGAACTGACGGACAGTTCGGCGGCGCAGCATATCATCGCGAAATGTCTGGATACGCCTCTTCATTTCCTCAGCTGAAAACTCGCGATATGTAGTAAGGGGAAGGAATTCAGGGACGACCATGCAAATCTACCTCCTAAAAATAACGCTCCATCGTGGTTCGGCCGTTACTTGCTATCTTCTCGCATATCGATCCTAGAGGATAGCTTGGCCCCGTCCGTTGTCCCGTGATCTATTACTTGGTTCTGTTTTCACAGGGGTAGGCAGACCAAATGATCAAATACTAGCCATCGGTTGACGATACTGGAAACAGAACGTCCAACTTCTCGAAGGGCGAATCGACCACGGATTTCCGGGTCTTCATTGTGGGCTGGGAGACGACTTAATGGGATGTTTTCGATTTTTGCTATTCGTTGCAGCTCTAGTTGCCTGCCCGGTGCTGCCACCGGCGCAGAATGCGAAAGCACAAAAAATACAGCAGTACATGTTGGCTGCTAATAAGCTCCAAGGTTTCAGCGGATCTATCTTGGTCGCGCGGAACGGCGAAGTTTTGTCGAGTGGCGGTTACGGCATGGCAAACGCAGAGTGGAACAATCCGAATCGCCCGTCAACGAAATTCCGGATTGGCTCCCTAACTAAGCAGTTTACTGCCATGGCGGTGATGATACTTCAGGAACATAAGGCCCTAAGCGTCACAGATCCGATTTGCAAGTACGTAAGGAATTGCCCAGCTAGCTGGCGGGCGATATCCATCCACGAACTGCTTACTCACACGTCAGGAATTCCGGACTACACTGAATTCCCGAAATATGAGGAAACCCAGGCGCTGCCTACAAGCGTGGGTGGTCTCATAGACCGGTTCTGCACGCTTCCTTTGCGTTTCACTCCGGGAGATAAGTTCGAATACACCAATTCTGGATACGTGCTTCTCGGAGCGATCATTGAAAAGGCGGCGGGCAAGCCGTATCCACAATTCTTACAAGAAGCCATTTTTCGCCCTCTAGGAATGCACAATACCGGGTACGACAATAATCGTTTAGTTCTTGCGGAGCGCGCATCGGGTTACACGAAGGACGGGAGCGAAATCAAGAATGCCACGTACATCGATATGTCGGTGCCGTTCGCGGCTGGGGGCTTGTATTCCACCGTGGGTGACCTTCTCTTGTGGGATCAGGCACTTTATACGGAGAGGCTTATGTCGCACCAATCACTGGAAGCGATGTTCACCCCCTATATGGACATGGTTGGCTATGGCTGGGCAGTTAGCCCTCTCTTTAATCGCAAAATGTTTCACCACAACGGAAGCATAGACGGCTTCGTTAGCAATATTGCGCGATTTCCCGCCGACAAAGTTTTGATTGTCGTGCTGAGCAATTTCGAGCAGGCTCCTGTTGACGTTATAACCAAGGACCTTGCTGCGATCGTGTTTGGCGAAAGCTATGAACTTCCAAAGGCCAAGAATATCGTGAAGCTAGAATCGTCTTTGTACGACTCATGCGTCGGGCGGTATCAAATTACCGCCGACCTCGTACTGACCGTTACTCGTAAAGGCGACCATCTCTTCGGACAACTCTCCGGTCAATCGCAAGAGCAATTCGAACTTCTTCCTCAGTCTCCAACGAAGTGGTTCAGTAAAGAGCCACCCGTTGACATTGTTTTCGGCAAAGGGGGAGATGGAATGATTAATTCTTTAAATCTAAACGGGCAATATACAGGCAAAAAAATCAATTAGGCCAAAATTGAGAATCTAGACCGGTAATTTCCATGATTAGAATTGTATCTTCACATTGATTCTCAGAGGTAACTTAAGTCACTTTTCGTTTACTAAATGAATTAGACGATGATGAATGAGCGGGCTTGCGACGAACAATACGGTCGGACTTAAGGAGGATGGTTGAACTACAGCTTATGGGTCGGGCGGCGAACTCGACTTAATTGCGTATTGTCCATGATCGATCGTAAGAATTTTCTTGCCGAAAATCCTCATTTCGACATCCGTGCGATCCGTCGATGGAAGCCAGAATGCCCCAATCTTTTGATACGTCCGCACAAATTCAGCATGTCTAATCCAAAACGAGGGACTTCTGATCGGACGGCCTGCGATCTTGACGATCGCATAGTCTCTGTCGTCGATCCATATCGTCCCTTCAAATAAATATTTGTCTGTCCGCTTTGGATTCACTTGGACTACGAAACAGTGACACGCGGTCGAATCCTCACGCCCCACGAATTGGAGGTTGTAGTTTGCCGGTGTGATTGCGCTGCTCTCGCGGCTGTTGCCCGCAGCGGTTTCCGCTTCGCTAGTCATTAATGGCTTGAACACTTCAGCGCGAACAAAGCCTGCCCCGCTCTCCCGCATGATCGTGAACTTCTTTACATCCGGCGCCCTATACTCGACCCGCACCTTTTCTTCGGCATATACCTTTCCTTGTGGACTTATTACCCTGTAAGTCCTGAGTGCCGAGTATTCTTTCAGCCGAGAGTCACGGACGCGGTTATATTCGATAACCTTCGCGAAAATGTCCTGGCCGGTGACGGGGACCGCAGAGCTAGCCATCGATTGCGCTGCTAGTAGACCAAGAAATACTTTGAATGAAAACAAGAGTGACAGGAGGTTTGACCTGGCTCCTATAGCTTTATTTACTGATCCCGGGACTTGCACAGTGCCAATCTTATTCCGCGCGTGTTAACCGAAGCTGAAGATCGAGACGATTCGGTCTGTATGCCTTGTCCGTGCCAAATAATTTTCGTCAGCTATTGGCCCGTCGCGCGGGTTGACCTCGTGAGCTAGAGCCTGCACTCCTTCGCTCCGCGTGCACTCGAAATCCGGAGTTCAGATTTGAAGCTGAACCAAATACGAGTTGATCTAGAATAGGTTTAGAAGCGCTCGAAAGTTGATTCTGCGATGTCTTTTAGTGCTAAGTCGCCAAAGCTCATGCCTCTCTACCTGATTCTTAGCGCAGCGAGTGGTTGGGCACAACAAAGACAATCGGCGTCTCAGCCGGATACGTTTTTGCGAGTTCAACTTGATTCGCCAGCAAAAGTAAAGTTGGGCGGCCCTGTGCATGCCCTAACCGTTGAACCGCTATATCGCGATAACCGATTGATCGTGCCTGTCGGTACATCGGTCGACGGCAAGATCGTGACGTTAAAACCAGTCTCTCGTGCCAAGAAGTTGGATGCGATTTCGCATGGAGACTTCACGCCGTTGCGCGAAACCGCGATTTCTTTCAATGAGATACACATCCCAGGAAAGCAAGCTGTCCGGATTTACGCTGCGTCCGCACAGCAAGGTGGCGATGTCCTGCGTTTTCTTCACTCGCGGGCCAAATCGCAATCATTGTTTCGTAGAGCATGGTCTGACTTTACCAATCAGCGTCACGAAGCTGTCGCAATGGTAACGAAGCCGGGAAAACT
>JBBQIT010000483.1:0-3634 GCA_038325205.1 Bdellovibrionota bacterium | reverse complement strand
AGCGATAATTCGCGTATCGACCCTGATGTCGTCGTTTTATCCGACTGGTCGTATTACCTTCGATTGAATTGCCATAAATAGTTTTACATGAGTTGAAAGATCGGCGTCACCGATCTCATCTAAAAAAAGAGTTCCATGGTTTGCTCGAAGAAAAAGGCCTGGCTTTTTCTTGTCAGCGCCGGTAAAGGCCCCCTTCTCGTGGCCAAAAAGCTCGCTTTCGACGAGATTTTGGGGAATCGCTGCACAGTTAATCTCGACAAACTCACCCTGGTGTCGGGAGCTGGCTTTGTGTATGGCTTGGGCAATCATCTGTTTTCCCGTTCCACACTCGCCGCGGATTAGAATATTTGCTTTGTCATCGATGCTTCCGTCCAGAATTCGCCGGGCGATGTCGGCGAGCTGGTTAGAACGTCCCGCCATTCCGATCTGAGAAATTAGCTTTTCGTTCTCGGAGACGTTCGTGCGCTTGGCGGTTGGTAAAAACCTGTCTTCGTATTGCTTACAAAAAAATCGAACGTTTTCTAAGAAATAGTCGGCACCTTTCGCCTTCTGTATAAAAAAAGTTGCCCCCGCGCGGATCGGAAGAGTCGCTGCATCCTGCTCCTTATCACCTGAATGAATGAGGATATAGAGATCGTGTGTGATCGATAGGATCTCTTCGGCCGTTTGAATGCCGTCCTTCCCGCTCATATGGTAATCGAGAATGACGACTCCGTATTGACGGGGGTTCGTGCGGACTTTGGCAATACCGAGGTCCCCATTGTCTGCCGTCTCCACGACAAAGCCGTGTTTCTCGAGCAGTGTTTTCATTGCCACGAGCATGGCTCTGTCGTCGTCGATTAGAAGCAGTTTGTACGGCACGGGAACCCTCCTGCGGAAGCCATTTCCTCACCCCTCAATACTTAATAGAGCAAGCTCTATGCCACTATGCGTTATGAGCGGAGTCGAGACGTGCTTGAAGGGCAAATCGCATGAAATACGAAGAGATCGAATTCCAGTTCGCGACAAAATCGACTGGGCGAATCTCCGATGCTAAGCCCCTCAGTGAGCCGAATTGGCGCAGCTAACTGCCTTCGCACACGAGCCGAATTGGCCTTAATTGTATGATTTTCCATCAGAGATCTGGAGGCATTCAGGGGTGGACCAAATCGGCTCACAGGGGAACGTTTTTTGCTGCGTGAAGTGACGCTAATGCCTTGAGCTTCTTTGGGTTTCCCTGCAGCACCGGAATCTATGTCCGAATCGGCTCACCCGGTGGGCCCGGTAGGTGAGCCACCAAGTGAGCGGGTGAACCACTTTGGCTCGCACCTAACATCCCTACTAACCTCGTGATTTCAAAACTGGTGAGCCTCATCGGCTCAACATCTATTTTTTACGTTCCAAAATTCCAAAGACTTTTTCCGGCGAAATCCGAACCGATCTAACTCGTTGCGTTATCAATTCACAACCTGGCACGAACCCGTCGTTTTCTTGCAATGAATAGGAGTGTGGGGGGCAAAGGAAGAGAACAAAACAAGAAGGGGAAAATATGTGTGTTTCCAGATGCAGTCGATGCGGCTCTTTCAGTTACGAAAATCTTAGAACGCACGGACATTGCGTAAATTGCAATTACAGCAAAGACGCAGACGAAGAAGAGACGTCTCTCTCGACGTTAGCCTGGGCCGTCAAGCTCGCGGACGAGCGGGATAAAAAACCGAAATTAAAATGCCCACCGTTACGTCTTCCGTTCCGACTCCCGAAGGATCTCTCGGCGCAATCCTCGAGTCTCACCCTCCAAACCGAAGTGGGGTGGGCGTTATGAACTCAACGACGCTAGCGATTGATCGATTCACGGAATGCGATCATCTGGTAGTCCGTCAGGCGATGGCCTTTCTCCCAAGGCGTGAGCTCGAAGTCGTCGTTCTTCGTTATTGGGAGGGACTATCCGAGACCGAAGTCGCGATGGCCCTTCGTACCGACTGGCGGACGGTGGAAAAGATCATGGCAAACGCGCTAGCGCGCCTAAAAGAGATCTGCCTTTCTCGTCCCGAATTCAGTCGCTCACAAATTAGTCCCGTAAGGATCCAAGCTGAGCCCGTTAGTTCTATGGAAACGATAAGTAATAAAGGAATAAAACATGCAAACGAACTTAAGTACTGAAATTACCCCGCCGCTCTCTATGCCCAAGCAGTCCTTCCGCTTCGATATTTTCAAAGGCGAAGTCGATAGCGGAGGGAAAGTTCAGCGCGTTCGATCGGTAGGGGCGTCCCACATACTTCAAGGATGCAAGACCTACACAGTGCACCTAAAGACATTCCTTAAAGATACTTTCTATCTCTTACCTGAAGAGAAGAAGTTCACGTCCGCGGATTTTTTGATCTACACCCGCGAGGATTCCAGACTTCCAGGGCGCAAATACTTTTGGAATCTCGTCGGCGAGGGAAAAATTCTAGACGGCGCCAATGCTGGATTCATGAAACTGTCCTTTGATGTGCTCGGCAGCGATTCCATCTATATGAATCTACACCCTCGAGAAACTACGGTCGCCTAATACGTTTTAAAAAAGGAGTCTTATGAGTCAGTACAAGAAATCCAATCTAGCATTCCTGGCAGGAGTTTTGGTCTACGTCCTTTTCATCGACGCCTATCCCTGCTTTGCGGACTTCACGTCGTCTCTCATCGAGATAAAAACGACAGTAACATCGGTGATTCTCCCGCTCGTTGCGGTCATCGGAATGGCGTTTGCCTCGATTAGTCTTTTCACAGGGAACCCGAATGCAAAGCAACATATCTTCTATGCTGTTCTTGGATGCGTCTTCGGTTTTGGGGCCCAAGCGATCGTTGATCTGATCTCTCAAACCGTTCACTAGAAGCGAGGAAGTATGAAAAGAGCTCTACTATTTTGGTCTCTACTCTGTACCTTCGGAATTTTGTTATCCTCTTGCGGAGGGGATGATGATTCAGATCCTGAAGCGCCCGCGAGTCCTCCAACACCCCAATTGGTGGGGAGTGTTGAAGCGACTCCCCAGGCAAATCAATATCAGGTTCATCTCACTTGGAACTCAAATACTTCGGGAACGGGTTGGGTCCTTCAGCGCAAAGAAGTCTCAAATGCAGCGAAGCCCATCGCTTCCCTAAAATCCGAGACGAAAGAGTATCTGGATTCGACGGTTAGCGCGGGGCACAGCTACCACTATTTCCTGGCCCCGAACGATGAGCCATCTGTCATCGAAGAGGTACAGGTGACCATTCCAACAGATCTCGAGGTGTCGGGTATCCAGGAGCTAAGGCCGCGCCCCAGATCGACCGGATCTTTCTCCATCCCGGTTCTTATCTCTATACGATGGGGCGGGATCTCGAGATTGACGTAAAGGAAATTTACTCCGACGAGGGAACACTTGCGACCTTTCCGCCCGATCCTCAAGCCTTGAGTGGACACCCGGGACGAAGCGGAGGTCGCGTCGTCGTTAAGGCGAAAGTGGCGCACGGAGTACTTCATGTGATCGCTCAGGGTGAAGGGGGAGGCACCGGCCTTAACGGACGCCCGCGAACGGATATTTCTAAACCGGGAGCCGCTGGCAGCAACGCTCAATGTGGCTTTCACGACAAAGAATCGATCTGCCAAACTTTAACCAAGCAGCAATTCGTGGGATTC
>JBBQIT010000482.1:0-3642 GCA_038325205.1 Bdellovibrionota bacterium | reverse complement strand
TCAATCTAAGTAAGGCTAATCCTATGATACCCATAAGCACGGTGAGATAGAGACTTTTAGTAAAGTAAGCGACCAAAAAGGTTGGCACGGAAATCCAAAGATACAAATTCGAAGGCATAATATCGAGCTTTCCTTTTTCGGTGAAAAGATCGATCGCAAGCATCGCGGAGAGTACAGGAACCGAAACGTACTTTAGCCAAACAAGAAAGGCTTCCGGAAGTTTTCGGTCGCTTAGCAATCTAACGGGCAGAACCTTCATTAGCCAGTTGGAAACCGCCATCACTAGAAGAAGAGCTATTTTCTTTTCCATAGCTCCACCCAAGTTCCGAGGCTCGCGCAAACGACGCCCGCAATGATAATCGCCCAATCCGTGAGCGGCGTGAAAGTAAGCCCAACCCCAATCAATCCACCTAAGATCGCAAGCGCTATCATCAAACGATCGACCAATTGAATCACGACTAATGCGATAAACATCGAAGGTACCGCAAAGTCGAATCCATACGGGCGTACATCACTCATTAAAGTTCCCGCGCAATGGCCAATCGCCCCTCCCATCGTCCATGACAGCCAGGCCGTAACATTCAATCCGATAGCAAACTTTTGGGTCGGACGCGTTTCGCGAAACTGAGCTGAGTGCAGAGCAAAAGTTTCATCCGTGATTCCCACGGCGAAGAGATAACGAAACCAGCGATTCCAGGGAGTGATCTGAGGAGCGAGCGCTGCCGACATTAAAAGGTACCGAAGATTGACGATGAATGTCGTCGAATAGATGGCGAAAATTGGATGCCCCAGCGCAAAGAGCTGCAAAGCTATCGATTGTCCGCTACCCGAATAGACGAATGCGCCCATGAGAACGGTTTCGAGCAGAGTAAAGCCGGTCTGATTCGCCAAAACGCCTATCGCAAAAGAGACCGGAAGATAACAAAGCAAGATGGGTAGGGCTCTGGTTGCTCCCTGAAGGAAAGTCTGGGTCGTCGATTGATTGGTAACTACGTTTTTCAAAGCGGCCCCTTCATACCACAAAAGCGCTAAACCGGATTAGATTGCCTGGAAAATCACTTTATGGGATTCTTTGCCACACTGTGAATCCAACCCCTATCGAAATAGCGGCAAGTGCGTGTTTTATCGGAGCGATACTCCATACTTTTAGCGTAAAGCGGTTCCAAGTATTGGCTTTGAAATATAGACCAGGTACTTTCGGCGAAAACTTTTTCCACCTATTGGGAGAAGTAGAGATCGTATTTGGCTTTTGGGCTGCGATCCTTCTGACTTTGATGTTGGTGGTAAGCGGAAAGAGCGCCACCGCCCATTACTTAAACGGCGTTGATTTTACAGAACCGGCCTTTGTCTTTGTCGTAATGGCGATTGCGGCAACCCGCCCCGTTCTCTATATCGCAGAACGAATCATTACTCTCATCGCAAAGCTGATTCCCTTAAAGGGCGAAGGCTCGTTTTATTTAACGGCTCTCGTCGTCGGTCCCCTCTTGGGCAGTTTTATTACAGAACCCGCGGCCATGACGTTAACCGCCCTTCTGATGAAAGAGCGCTTTTTCGACAGAAAGCTGTCCGAGCGATTTCAGTATCTGACTCTAGCGGTTCTTTTTGTAAATGTATCGATAGGCGGAGTGCTGACTCATTTCGCAGCCCCTCCCGTTATTATGGTGGCGATACCCTGGGGTTGGGACATGCCCTTCATGATGAGCCATTTCGGCTGGAAGGCACTGATTGCGGTTATCGTAAATGCTTCCTTCGGCTATTTCTTTTTTAGAGCGAAATTAGGCGCTTTGGCGCCGATCGCTGAAACTTCCGAAAACTCGCTTAAAGTGCCCTGGGCTTTGGTCGTGGTACATCTTCTATTTTTGGCAGGGGTGGTCGTTTGCGCGCATCACATGAAATTTTTCGCTGGCCTATTTCTCTTTTTCATTGGATTCACTTCGATCACCAAAGAGTATCAAAGTGAATTAAAAGTTCGGGAAAGCCTCTTGGTAGGATTTTTCTTAGCGGGACTGGTAACTCTGGGCGGACTTCAACACTGGTGGCTTGAGCCCCTGATATCGCAGCTAAGTTCATTCACTCTTTTTATAGGAGCTACGGCACTAACGGCAGTGGTCGATAATGCGGCGCTGACTTTTTTAGGTACGCAAGTACAAGGCCTGAACGATGCTTCAAAGTATGCTTTGGTCGCAGGAGCAGTTGCGGGGGGTGGATTAACTGTGATGGCGAACGCTCCCAATCCGGCCGGATTTTCGATCTTGCGATCTAGCTTCGGACCGGAAGGGATTAGTCCGTTAAATCTTTTTATCTACGCAATCATTCCAACGATAACCGCCATGATCTGTTTCTGGGCGGCTTAATGGCGTTTAGTGATCGTGACTCATAAGCGGAGCATCTTTACGACCGCTGCTTTGCGTATCGCGATGGTGCATGTCCGCACAAGAAACCACAAGTAAAGTAGCTAGAACAAAAATTACCTTAATAAATTTCATAACACGCCTCCCACACAATATAGTTAACTTATGTTAACTATATTAGGGGAGATGCCTTCCCTTTTCAACCGTGAAGCGGCATGAAAATCGCGCATTTTCTGACGCGAACGGAAAAAAATAAACGAACTTCGGTCACAAAAGATGCGGCTACCTCGTCTTGTATAGGGAACGGTAGGGAGTCTGTGGCAACACTAATGAGGATCGCACCGAAGGCGCATCATGACCTACGAACTTATCCGTCGTTCCTACCCCATTATGGTACTCGCCGCTTTGGTCGCCGCTGCATTCAGTGCTAACGCGTCGCTTCACACGGAACTCCCCTTCCCCCAAAATCCCCATTCCCAGGCACAAATTAGGCCGATACACCCCCCCTCAAAAATCTCTCTTCCCCTTCACCCTCGCCATCATAAAAGAGTCGGTCTTTAATCTTAGTCAGTGGGATGATATCGATTACCAATGACCGAGGAAAAAGATAACGACGAAGGGCCCGAGGCACCATCCCCCGAATCGTTTATAGAAAATATTGATTACTACACCGACGCCGAGGGCTTGATGGTGTTAACGGCAAAGTATTTACTGCGTCGGGGATTTTGCTGCCATCAGGGATGTCGTCACTGCCCCTATCCCCAAGAGAGTCCCAAAAAGGCGCCTAGTTAGAATAAAGTTTTTAACGCAACAGTTCCTCCCTTCCGCTGTGGGGTTCTAAACCCGAGGGACTGATTTCTCTCTCGTCGCCACAGCCATATTCCTTAAGAAGTAATTTGAATGCTGAAACTTGTGATGAGTAGAGCAAAGCGTGATTAGATTGTCGGTGGTGCTCAGTCCGCCATGGGCGACCTGCTTAAGATGATGCGATTCCACCCAACGGGTGGCCTGGCATTGTTGATGGTTGGGGTAACGATACTGACACTGTCTTTGGTCTCGTAGGTTTACCGAGTGAGTCACGCGTGCTGGGGTCGGGCGTCCGAGTTTTACGGGGGAACTGATTCTGTCTGAACCTAAATTTCTTTCAGCCTTTTTGACAGGGTCGTGCTTGTCTAGGTAGCTCTTAGTTAAAAAATCTAAAGCGGCTTCAATTGAGATATTCTTCTTTTCTTTTTGAGACAGTAAGTCACAGACTTTTTTAAGTTTCTCTTCGAGCTCAGTAGATATCCCT
>JBBQIT010000481.1:0-3649 GCA_038325205.1 Bdellovibrionota bacterium | reverse complement strand
ATCCTCACCAAGCAGACCGTTCTCATGCCATGGGAATGGATTCCGCTTTCTAAGTAATTCCCCGCCACTTCTGACGACGATGTCAATTATTACCAAGGTAACTGTGAAATTTCTAGGCGGGCATCACTGAGTGGATACAATTAACCACGCAAATGTACTTCAAAGGAAATCCTCTTAACGACATTGATCAGATTTTAAATGAACTTCCGGTCGCTGAACGAGAGCTTGTTGTAGTGGAGTTCCGTAAATCCAATTCTGGGCTAGTGGGAGAATTCAATATCGTGCTTCGGGCTCAATCCTGATCGGGATCTTTTTGAAACTTCTCTTCAATCAATTTGCTAATCATCCGGCTCGCTTTTGATCTCTGTACATCGGCGCGAAACACTAAGCAGATCTTATCTTGAAACTTCGGATTTTCTTTCACTTCAAGAGGCTTTAATCCCATCGCCTTCACACGAAGCGCGACTCGGCCGGGTAGAATTCCCACCCCGGCCTGGCCAGCTACTAAAGCGGTGACCACTTCCAAATTCGAAGTTGAGATGACCCGATTAAAGATCAGTCCCTTTTTTGCGAGCTGTTTTTGAATCGCTTGCGTCTGCACCAATTCAGGATCGCAGATGAGAACGCCTTTTCCCGAATGGGGGTCCTGAAGCGGAGAGGACTTTTTGCTCACCCACAAAGTGACTTCGTCCGTGCAAAGAGGGCGAATCACGAGATCAGGATGGTTCCAGGGATTCACCACGATTCCGAAATCAACTTTAAAGCTAATGACGTCTTCGGTTATCTTTCGGGAAAGATCGTGGACTAATTTAATTTCTAAATGCTCATTGTCTTGAAGAAGTCCGGCCAGGAAATGGGGCAGGGAATACAACGCTACTGAAGGATGACATCCGATCACGTAGCGCCCTCGGATTTCCGTTTCCGTCTTTAAGGCATCTTCTCGAATGCGATCCCACTCGGTCAAAAGCAAGCGCGCTTGGGTTACCAGCTTTTGCCCTGCTTGGGTTAATTTCACACCGGCCTTAGAACGAATCAAAAGTGGGATTCCAAAGGAGTGCTCCAGCCGTTTCACCGCAAGCGTCAGCGTTGGCTGGCTAATCCCCAAGCGCTCCGCGGCCCGCGAAATATTAAGCGTGTTTGAAATCTCGATGAAGTATTCGAGTTCTGTAGCTGATGGAAGCATCCTTAAGAGTAATAAATCAGTTTGCCCGCAGTGGTAAGGGGGGAGTTCATATTAATCGTGGCTCAGAACCAACCCGCGATTAAATGATGAATATAATGAACGAAATGGCACAAACTTCGCTACGTGGAACAAGAGAAAGACGGGCGTTCCGAGGCCTACAATCGCGTGAGCTTTGGCCAATAGATGAGAGGTCTCACTTTCTCCGCCGTACATTACAAAGAGTGCGGTAATCGGTAAGAAGAAGAAAGTGACGAGCGTTGCGATTCCCGAACCCAGCTTTCGTTTTTTCTGGGCCCGTAGTCCTGGCAAGATATGCCCCTTAAAGAGATATCCTAAAGAGAGCATCACTCCGTAAGTAACGGAGGCGTGGGCGACCCTCATCCAATGTTCTAAAGGATGATGCTGTTCTCCAATTGTGGTGCGAATACGAATCCAGTGGTCCAATACAAACAGGGTTACTCCGGTGAGATAGGTAACGCTCCCGATCGTTCCCAAGATTCGTTTGTCAGACTTTGGGATCTTCATGAAACAAAACTCAACTGGGCGTCGTATTCATTGGCCAGCTGTTGCGCGGCCGGGAAGGGGAGTAAAAGGGCAATCTTAGTAAAGGCGTCGGCGATGACACACTCGTTGGCTCTGGCAACTACAGTCTGTGAATCAAGCAGAGGACGACGTCTGCGGATGTCAACGTAAGGAGAGCTGTCATGGCTCGGATGTACCGATGAAGTCGCCATGGCTTCGTCTTTTAGGGGCGCCATCCTTACCTCCGGTTGGTGAGGCCTTCCTGATCTCACCCAGATGGCATGCGCTTTGGGCCCAAACACTCGAAGATCACCTCCGGCATTTACGCATCCGGCGACGTCAGCCCCTTTTTGTTTCAAAAGCTCCACAGCGCAATCAACGGCATAGCCCTTTCCAATACCTCCCAGGTCGATTTGGACCGGGTGAACCCTCCTAGCCTTGAGCCCACTCACTTCATATCCCGGCTCAGACAAATATCCCCATCCCGCGCTATCGACTCTCCCTGGTAACAAACCCCAATACATAAGAGGCTGAGCCGTCGCCACATTGAACTGACCGCCGGTGCGGTTTTGTAACTCCAAAGCGAGCTCTAAAACATCGCGCAGGGATTTACTGATAGATACCCAATGGCCAATAGCACTTCGATTCAACCGAGTCAGTTCGCTATGCGGGTCATGAAAGCTTAGTGCAGAGGACGCGACTTCGATCCGATGAAATGCCTCATCGACCCAAGTCGAAAAGGGAGACTCTGGCCAACTCGTTAAAGAGATCTCAACGAAAGTTCCCAGCAGGGGACGGCATCGCTTATAGATGTTCATGCACTACCTCAAGAGTATGAAGTAGCCGCTTTACTCCGGTCGCGACGTGCGCCGAGGACAAGGTGGCGCCACTAATGTTGACGATATCTTGGTTTAATCGAAGAGGGGCGGTTACATCCTTACCCACAAATTGATTTCGCCATTCGTCTTTTTTAACATCGCCTCCATAGGTCTCTCGGTATTCAAGAATTTCGACGCCCTTTACTTTGCGATCGGCGGTGAAAGCTACTGCATAGAGAATGTTTTCGTGTTTGCCTAAAACATTATCGACAAACATCGTCTCTTTATTTGGGCCTTGCCAGACCACTAACGAAGTAGAGCGGACCGTCCCGTTGGACTCCTTTTCGATCCGGTTCACTTGATCCGTCGTCAGCTCCAAAGTCTTTCTCGCCAACACTTGGTGGGGGAAAAACACTTTCACTGCTTGATCTTCGGTTAAGTAGACTTGCGAATAACTGACCAAAGGGATACTCGCCGATAAAAACGCTAGCCCTAAGGTACTGGGGTTTAGATGGTGGCGCACTGCTGCTCTCCAAGGTTAAAAAGGAACTCCGACTTTCGCCGTCAATTCCCATTCTTCATGCGATCGCAAAAAGAGATTGTTCGATCCCACTAGCATCCCACCGTCGTCCATTCCGCTGGGAGAGCCGTAGATCTGACGAAGCAGCCCCAACGTCGCCCATAAATTACTTCCGGCGTAGTGAACATCGGGGCCACCCCAGACGATGGTGTGCTCGTGAACGTTAAAATTTCCAAACTCGTTGTGGTTGCGAAACTCAATCCCAGCGTACCAATTGGACATCACCCGATAAGAAAGCCCAATCTCGTTATTCCAATCCAGCTCTCCTTTCCATCCCTCTTGGCCGTCGAAACGAACGAATTCGGTTTCAATGACGGCGTTGAAAGCCAGGATCAATTGGTCTTCGAGAAAGTTCTTTTGCACTAGGATTCGATACTCGGTAGCAAAGGTGCCGTTGTATTTCATTCCATTGTGGAGATCGTAAAAATCCACTTCCGGCTCGAAGTAAAAGGCCAAACCGATAGGATCAGTCACCGGACTTAGGACCCGATAGATGAACTCGGCCGAGATCCCCTGAAGATTCGTCTTATCGCGGCTAAAACCTCC
>JBBQIT010000480.1:0-3655 GCA_038325205.1 Bdellovibrionota bacterium | reverse complement strand
AACTTTAAGGGATCCTGCCCATAAAAGTTCATCGCCTTATTGCGGTCTAAACCCCACGCCCAATTTTCAGGCCCCAATAAAAACAGTGCCACCCCTAAAATCGAAAGGGAGGGCTTTGCCATTTGAAAAATCATTGGTCATCGCCCCTATGAATTCGATCTTATCTATAGACACGATGCAATATAATAGCAATGCGGGTAACACAGTCCCGCCTGAAAACGGGCTAGGGCCGGGGCTGCTGTTGGGTCAAACAATGAAAAGCGCCCAATCCCCAGATTAATTCTCTACAATCGATGGGCACAATCTTCCTGGACGGGAAGGACCTGGCCAAAATATCGATGGCGAGCTTATCGGAAGGATCTGAAAAGACCGGCAGCACTACGGATTGGTTGGTCAGATAAAAGTTGGCGTAGCTTGCTGGCAAACGAAGATCTTCGCGATCGATTCGGCGAGGCATCGGTAACTCCACTACTTGAAGGCGGGAGCCATCTAAAAGTTTCATCGCTTTTAATCGCTCCACGTTTTCCCGAAGCGGTTCGTAGTTGGTATCCGTCTTGTCAGTTTCCACTACGGTCAAAACCGTATTGCGATTCACAAAACGCGTCAGATCATCAATATGCCCGTCAGTATCGTCGCCTTCAATCCCATCGCCCAGCCAAAGGATCTGCTGAACATTGAGGTAGTTTTTCAAAAAGTCTTCAATTTCTGCTTTCCCATATTGGGGATTGCGATTGGGATTCAAAAGACAAGATTCTGAAGTGAGTAACGTGCCCGCTCCATTTCCCTCGATAGAACCTCCTTCGAGAATCAAAGCAGGTTTCCAAAGCGGGAGCGCTAAACTCTCTGCGATTTTAGTCGGAACCTCGTCGTCAGCATCAAAGGGAGGGTACTTTCCTCCCCAAGCGTTATAGCCCCAATCAACGACCGCAAGCTTGGGATCGTTCGGGCGAGTGAGAAAGATGGGCCCGTGATCCCGACACCAGGGCTCATTGGTCGGAACATAAAAGAAACGAGCTTTGTCGGGGAATTCACCACGAAAATAAGAGCGAATCACCGCTTCTTCTTTAGCGTCGCGAACATTGATCTGAAGGGTTTCGGAGTCGGTAATCGCGCGAGCCATAGCAACGAGAGTAGGAACTACTTTGTCGTAGCTATCCGGAAAACTGATCCCCTCTGGATGGGGCCAAGAGATCCAAGTAGCCTCATGGGGCTCCCACTCTGCGGGCCATCGGTAACCTAGTTGTGCCGGTGTCTCCACGGGTTTCAATCTATCCATCGCTTTGTCAGATCCTGATAGGCGTCGATACGTCGGTCTCGAAGGAACGGCCAATGTGTGCGCTGCTCTTCCATCAATTTAAGATCTACGTCGACCGTTAAAATTTCATCCTTATCTGTCGAGGCACGAGCCATGATTTGACCGTTCGGGCTGACACAAAAAGTCTGTCCCCAAAAATCGATCCCTTCCCCACCCGCAGGCGCTTCGTGGCCATAACGGTTGGGAACCGCCACATAAACTCCGTTAGCGATAGCATGAGAGCGTTGAATCGTTTCCCAGGCGTCGTGTTGGACTTTTCCTAACTTTTCCTTTTCCGTTGGATGCCACCCAATGGCAGTCGGATAGAAAAGAATTTCAGCGCCTTTGAGCGAGGTTAGCCGAGCCGCTTCCGGGTACCATTGGTCCCAACAGACACAGACGCCTATTTTAGCGTACTTGGTCGCAAACGTTTGAAAGCCCAGATCTCCGGGAGTGAAATAAAATTTTTCGTAATAGAGAGGGTCATCTGGAATATGCATCTTACGATATTTCCCGACAAGCGATCCGTCGGCATCCAATATCACTGCCGTGTTGTGGAAAACACCGGCGGTTCGTCTTTCAAAAAGAGAGCCTACGATGACCACTTTAAGGCGGCTCGCGATTTCCGATAATTTCTCTGTGGAAGGGCCAGGAATCGGCTCGGCTAGCTCGAAGTACTTATGCTCTTCGCTCTGGCAAAAGTATTGTGAGAGAAATAACTCCGGCAAACAGATGATCTGAGCTCCCTGTTTTGCGGCGGCCTGAATGGCTTCTAGCGCGCGCGTCATATTCTCCGCTGGAACCGGAGAACATTTCATTTGAACTAAACCCAAACGAACTTTTGAAAGTGTCGACATAGCGAAAGATCTAAATCAATTTTTTAGCGACGGAAAGAAGAATCGAAGAGGAGCGACTTGTCTCGGCGTAGCCAAAGGCGAAGAGGGAAGGCGAAGACGGAAGACGGACGGAAAAAAAGAACCTCGCCCGCCATCGACTCTCGGTGTCCGATGGCGGGCGAGGAATGAGAGAGGGGCCCCCAACCCAAAGGTTGCCCCTCTACACATGACGTACACCTAAAATGATTCGCCGCAGACCATATCCAAAAAATTCTTCAAAGCGACGGCGCTTGAAGAGGTGTTGGTTTGACCGCTAGCGCGACTTAAAAGCAGAACTTCTTTCCCGTCAGCGGCGACACCCGTGTATCGACGTTCCGGAATGTCCGAAGGAACCGGCGTCTCAGTGATCTTTCCCGCTTGGGCTTCTTGGAGACGTGCCGTCACTTGGGCCAAATTCACTTGGAGGTTACGCGCCTCTAGGCCGCTCACCAAATTTCCGACGGAACGATCGATTTCGACGTGGTCGGCGTAGATGCGGCACTCACTCTGCAGGGCATATTCCGGCATGATGAGTCCAGCACCCTTGGAAAGCGTTAAAAGAGCTGAATTAGCTGCGAACGACGGCACCGATAAAAAGAGTAGGAAGAAACCAAAATTTTTGCTCATAAAATCCCTCGAAATGTTCGTCATGTTGACGTCTCGAAGGGAGACTTAAGCAAAGGGCGTGCCGAAAATTTAGGCACGAAAAGGGGCGAGGGATTGGACCAAAACGGAACCAGATCATGTTAGCGGCGTTCGATTACGTCCATGATTCCGTGGCAAGACGAGACAGTTGCCACGGCTACGCGCTTAGTGCCGGAAGCGAGCCGCTTATCGATGCGGTTCCATTCTGTATAGATAGCGGACATGGGAATTGTCCCGACCCCATGACTGTGGTGCTGGCAAACGAAGATGGCGGCGTCTTCGATCTGATGGCTCGCTCTTTCCTTCTCGATAAGCTCGCGAACGGTATCTTTCATTTCCCAATCTCTATCGTCTTTAGTGAGGGGGCAAATCTTAGGTTCCACGCAGTTTACCGGACAGACCCCTGGGGCATGACTCAAGACTAGGGTCCCGGAACCAATCACTTTGGCGTAATCAAGACGCGGAACCGTTCCTTCATAAGCGACGTGGTGAAGCGAAACGTTTTGATTGGCAACCCAATGATAGAGAATGTGGGGACCTATGGGAGTAGGTACCCACATGTCATCCCACCACTCTGTTTGATGCTCCCAAACCTGTTTGCCGAAAGTTAGCCAGTCGCAGACTTCAAGTCTCGACCCTTTAACGGAACTCAAAGTTTTTGATACGGCGCACTGAGGATCCTTATCCACCACCACGATTTCGGTGGCAGTGATCTTCCCTTTTTCACGCGCGCGATCGAGTTGGCGAACGTAATAGCTGCCGTAGCATCCTCCGCCCGCTATAAAATAACGCACTGCTTACTTTCCTTTCCCGAGAGCTTGGTCTTTAGCCCTCAAATTCC
>JBBQIT010000479.1:0-3661 GCA_038325205.1 Bdellovibrionota bacterium | reverse complement strand
CCTAGCTTTACCGGAGATCTGAAATTAATTTCCCAGCTAAAGACTCGCGCAGGCAATGCGGTCGCGCAGACAGACAAGCCCATGGTTGAAGACGGAAAGCCGTAGTTTCTCTTCTTAACTCCGTTTTCGTACTCTACGTTTTCACTATTCCGAAACAGTTATTGTAATTTCGCTCTTAGCCTGAGGTCTCTTGTCAGAGTCTCCCAATGCCCCCAAATCTGTTTCAAATAGTAGCTGTCTCAGAGTTTTCATATCATCGTTTTCATTTTGTGCTACTCGGTTCGTAGGGACTCTCCCCTTTATTAATTAAGCTTTGATTCGCTCTCGCTTGTTCAAGAAATTTAAGGAACAAGGGGTAACCTTCACTGTTTTTGGAGAGTCGAGATTGCACTTTTTCAATTCGAGGCAGTTCGGTCTCCGACTCACTGACGAAGCACGGCAAAACAGCGTTGAAGTTGTGCTTAAAACGAGCGTCGGACGACTTAACAAAAAATAGAGGGTTTGCGTCGAAAAACTTTTGAAGGTGATAACAGTACATTGTAGAAACGGCACCATCAGTCGAGCCATAAAGAGAGAGGATCTTATGTGCGATCGCTTCATCCTCTGACTTCGCAGCCATCGCAATGAATCGCTCCCAAGTTTCGTTGTTCTGCTCGCTACCGAGCACCACCCGAAGATTCTTTAAATGAGAGGCTTTAAACTGCTCGTCATTTTCTTTGGGATGGGCAACCACCGCGAAAGAACAGAGAGGAACAAACATAATGATCACTAAAATAGATTTAACCATGATGCCGAACATAGCTTCTTTGTAGGGGCGGCACAAGTTACTCCACCGTCTCAGAAATGAGACTAGTTGCCCCAAGCAAAGGTGCCCGTCGTAAATCAAGCTTGAAAGGTAGCGGTCATCCTCCCCACTCTCAGACTCCTCCTAACACCGAAAAGAAAAAAAATATCCGAAACCACGTTAGCTCAATGACTAAGGAGCATCCCCTAATTTCCAAAAACAGCGTCGAACAAAAAGTAGCAACGGCCCACTAGGAAAGTCCTCTGACCATTAAAAAAAGCCCTAAGCCGCACTTACTCGAAACGCCTTCACGCCCCTTTCGTCATTGCGAACCCGCTAGGGTGAAGCAACCTATTAGTGAGCCTCTCGTTGTCGGGAGGTTGAATAGATCGAAAGCGCTTAGCTTGCTCGACCGTACATCAGGGACAATTTTATAGCTCCTGGACCATGCTCAATTAAATGTGGAGATACACGAATAGGTTGCTTCACCCTAGCGGGTTCGCAATGACGGACGGGGAACTTGCCACAAGTACCCACCACCCAAGACTTGCTTGGACTTTGGGAGCGGCCGACCCAGGTTTTTATTTTCAGCTTCCTTTTAACTTCTTATTGATAAGTGTTTTCACTTTGGCTGCCAGGGCGAAGTTTGTATTGGTGCGGGGAATGCGGTTTAGCATTCGTAAGAGAGTGTAGGGGTTAATATCTTCCGCTTCGTTCACCAGAATCGATAAGGGGACATCCCATTTGTGGGAAAAGAACCCATCGATCGCACCGATGGCAAAGGCCGGGTTGGCGCGGATGAAGTGAAATAAGACGAAGGAATAGTTCGTGGAGTAGGCTCCATCCAAGCGTTCTCTAGAAAGTTTCAGTAGAGAATCAGATAAAATTTTATCCTGCGAGCGCGAAGCTAGTTCCGCGAGTTGCTTTAGTTCGAGCAACGAGGAATCAAGCTTGGACAATGTGAAAAGATTCTTGTGTTCCCCGACAAGCTTACTCTCGGCAGCATTCAGCGGTTTTACGAAGAATTCAGCGGGTTGTGTGGTGATGTCGATCTCAGAAATACATAAATCTGGGTATTTTCTTCCCGGATTTTTGCCCGTGAAATCGAATCTTATCCTGGAGACGACAGAGGAGATTTCAGGGAGATCTAGCGGTGTTTTTTGCCCGAAGGCATCAGGGAGAGAGTTTTCTCTTTGCACTACGGCTTCACCATCCTCATCGTAATAAATAATATTCACTCGATTGGGCCTGGAGTTCGCAAGATATACCTCGTTTGATTTTTGATATCCGCTATTGATGCTAACGCTCGTAATAGACCTATCTTCTAATAATGAGAGGTCGATCCAGGGGCGCTCGCCTTTAGTACACCAAGCGCTCTTCACATTTCCGTCGAAGGCCTTTTCGACACCATACAGTTTGGCATCGATGGAATCGCTAGACTCCACTTTGGCCCAGTTTGCCGAGGAAGCATTGGCAAGAGTAGTCGTTAGTAAGAAGATGAGTGTCGCTAGCGTTCCGGTCATACGTCAGCCTACCAGAACTATAAGCAAGAGACAGAGCATTCTTCCAAAACTCTAACAATCCGGGTGGGAGTTTCCATAAGCTCCAGCAAGGCGCATCACTTGGGAAGCATGCGGCCAATAAATTCAGGAAGGCCGTAGCTGTCGAAGTCGATCTTCGTAGAGCGGTTGGCGTCGTAGTGTCTACCCTTGGGAATAACGAGTTGGCGTTCGGGAGGGATGCCTTGGGCGTCGATGAAAGCTTGAGTGGCAACTGGGTCGGCCATTCTGTCCACGGGGGCGGTGATCACATAGATGGGAACGGGAATTTTCTTAGAGAGCCAGCGAGGCCTTGCTCCGTTCACAAAATTATCAGTCAGCATGAAAGGGGCTGTGGGAGTCCGACGGTAACGGTATTGATCGAAGATGGGGCCTTCTTCTGGCTGATTAGCACTTGCCCAAAACTCTCCTTCGGCCGCGCGTTTGCGAACGGGGTCTGCGTTCGGAGCGTAGTACTCGATTACCGGAGCGTGCAGGGCAAGGCCTTGGACGGCACCGGGATTTCTGACTGCAGCTTCAATCGCGAGTGATCCCCCAAAACTAAAACCTCCCAGCATGACTTTATCGCCAAGGTCGCGAGCTTCTTGGATCGCCCGATCTACTTGGCCCTGCCAACGTTTTACATCGGTGACATTGGCGAGATCTTGGGGGGTGGTGCCGTGTCCCTCGAGCAATACGGTGACGACGTTGAACCCTTGTTCGTAATACACCTCGGCCAACTCATTCATTCCGGCTGGCGATTCGCTGATGCCGTGAATAAGCACCATCACTCCACGCGTAGGTTTGTCGTGAGTGAATACTTTTGGCAAATGCGCTTCAGTAACGCCTTGAGCTCTTAGCGCTTCAGTCTCCGCATTAAATTTCTTTACGGCCCCAGCATACCGCGTTCGGGAAGTGCGCAATGCGTTTGGGGAGACATCTTCGAAGTAAGCCTGGGCCTGGGCTCGCTCACATTCTCTTTGCCGAGCTACGAAAGGGGCTGGAAAGGTGCCACTTGCGGGGGCGCCTTGGGCAGCCGTAACTACAAGGAGGAAAGAGAAAAGAATGAGTAGGGGTTTTTGCATGTAGAGGTCGAAAAAGTTTACTTCTTATTATAGCGAATGCGATGGCCCCTTCGGTGATTTTTTCCCGACTGGTGTCATTTGACTCCTACAAAAGTCGCCTCTCTAGCCTCAGGTCCCTCTGTGCCAATGAAGAGTGAGACAGTCGCTTAGCCGAAATTAATGAGCTATAAGAGGGCGACTGAGAGAGAGAAATGAAAGTCCAGGCACAGAATGAGAAGGCCCCGGTCGCTATGGTTTCGAGGCCCGAAGTAAAG
>JBBQIT010000478.1:0-3671 GCA_038325205.1 Bdellovibrionota bacterium | reverse complement strand
CACGGGTCATCCGCTTTCGGAGTTTTAGAGATGGCTTCGCCAGTTCTAAATTTAATGATCGAGGGGATCAGTAGATAGATGGCAAAAAGAACAGAAGCAAAAACGGTGACGATTCTCCAGGTGAGGCCCTTCATAAAGCTCCTATGTGCCAGCGGTTACGCTGGTTTTTGTTCTTTGGTGAGTGCTGCGGCTCCTTCAAGGATTTGATTTCGCAAAACCTTAAGACAGACGCCTTCATCAATTTCCAAAGTAATAATTTTATCGCTCAACGCTTTGACCATCCCAACAATTCCGCTGTTAGTGATGACCATGTCGCCGCGTTTTAATTCAGTGATAAACTTTTGTTGTTCTTTCGCCTTTTTTTGTTGCGGGCGAATGATTAGAAAATAAAAAATTCCGAAGATTAAGAGCAGTGGGACCATCGGTCCAATCGCGCCGAGAGGACCGCTAGCCGGGGCCGCGGCTTCTGCGAAAGCGAAACTGGTAGAAACACTCATTAAGAGACTTAAAATACGTTTCATATAACTCCTTCTAGGTAGCGCTCAACAACGACATCGATTCGGCATTCCCCATTTGGGGAACCTCCACAAGCTCGGCTGCGCTCTTTTTATATGCTTCGGTAAGGCGTCCCTTCCACTGCTTATAAAAGCCTGCAAAATCACCTGCCTCGATGGATTGACGCATCCCTGACATGAAACGGTGATAATAGAGGAGATTGTGGATCGTGGCAAGACGACAACCCAGGATTTCCTTGACCTGAAATAGGTGGCGAAGATAAGCGCGCGAGTGGTTCCGGCAGCAGTCTCCGGGGCAATCCTCTGCAATAGGCCTATCATCTAACCTATGGCAATTATTACGAATATTCAACAGCCCATCATCCGTGAAAAAACCGCCATTACGGGCATTTCGAGTGGGCATCACGCAATCGAACATGTCGACGCCGCATCTTACGGCCTCTAAGAGGTCCAAAGGCGTTCCTACACCCATGAGATAATGGGGCAGCGCTGGCGGAAGATGGGGGGCGATGCCCTCCAAGGTCTCGACCATCACCTCGTGGGGCTCTCCGACGCTAAGTCCGCCTATCGCTAACCCGTCGATCGGGAGGCGAACCGTTCCTTCGAGACTTCGCAGCCTGAGCGGGAGTGAAGTCCCGCCCTGAATAATTCCAAAAATCTTTTGTCCCTCGAGGCGGGGATAGTTAAGAAAACGTTCCGCCCACGCGAGGCTTCTATCGACGGCGCGCTCGATCACTTCAGGAGTGTTAGGAAGTGCCACACATTCATCGAGCACCATCGCGATGTCGGAGCCAATCACTTGCTGAATGCGTGCTGAAATTTCGGGCGTTAGCGAGATGAGGTCGCCATTGAGATGCGATTTGAAGGTCACTCCCTCGTCGGTAATTTTTTTCATGGCGCCAAGACTGAACACTTGAAAGCCGCCGCTATCGGTTAAGATCGGGTGCTTCCAATTCATGAACTTGTGCAGTCCGCCTACCTTTTCTAGAACTTCGAGTCCGGGCCGCAAATACAGATGATAGGTATTTCCCAAAAGAATCTGGGTACCGATATCCTCTAATTCCTTGGGGGCTAACGTCTTAACCGCTCCATAAGTGCCCACAGGCATAAAGGTTGGAGTCTCGATCGTGCCGTGTTTAAGGTGCAATCGGCCGCGACGCGTGAAACCTTCCGTCTTTAGTATTTCGAATCCGCTTGAACTCATCCAAGTAGCTTTTTATGTTAGGAGGTTCGAAAACACAAAGCTTTCGTGGAGGTCGGCTTGGCAGAGATAAAGCCCATTCCCGCCGTTAACGGGGTCATTTTCAACTCGAAAAGAGAAGTTCTTCTTACTCGCCGCTCGCCCTTAATCCGGGAACCGGGCAAATGGTGCCTGCCGGGAGGCCATTTGGACGGCGGCGAAGACTGGCAATCCGCCATTAGAAGGGAGCTAAAAGAAGAGATAGGCATCGACGTTCGTGCCGAAAAGCTTGTGGGGATCTATTCCGATCCCAAATTAACCGTCACTTTAGAGGTGCTCGCCAACGGCTTTCATGGGCAGTTTGTCGTAGCTTCCTTTTTAGTGACCCGTTACGAAGGGGAGATAACCCCTAACCATGAAGTGGACCTGTGGGATTGGTTTCCGGTCGACCAACTTCCCGAGCCCATCTTGAAATCACATCCGATACGCATTCAAGATGCCTATCGATTTACCGGCGAGACTTTCATTCGTTAGTCTAGGAGAGGGTCGTGAGGCTTGTCTTTCTCGCCGAATAGTCCGTAAAAAACTATCCACGCTAGAATTCCGCCCAGACAAATGCCGATGATTTGAGCCCATTGATATTTTAAAAGAGCTCCTTCTATCGACGGACGACAAGTGATCCCCATCGCGGCTCCCGGCTCGTAGTACCAAGGGATGAATTTGGGGCCGACCCAAGTGGCAAGAACGGCTCCGCCGCCCGCGCCGATGGAAAATACTTTCAGGACCCGTGTGAAGAGATTTGATTTCATATATGAGACATTTGTCCCACAGCAAGGCTGCCGTGGAAAGGCAGAAAGTCAGAAGAACAAAAGGAGAGTCCGTCCGTAAGCCGGATTTTGTTCTTTACGATCATTCGTCTAGCTCCACCGTTGCCGATGGAGTCGAGCAGTCTACCTGGAAGACACCAAGCGGGAAACTTGGGCCAACGCTCCTAGTAAAAGCGAGACGTTGAACGCTTCACGGTTTGACCTTGCACCCCGTAGAGCTTACCGGTTTTCACTACAGCAGCTCGGAAGTTTAACCTTCCCACCTTTCGACTTTGCCAAGGTCGAAAGTAACGCTCTGTACATCCTCTCTGTTGTGCTGGTCCGCAGCTTTCGCTGGACGGGCGTTACCCGCTACGGGACCCTGCGGTGTCCGGACTTTCCTCCCGCTTCCAAGAATTCCCTTCCCGAAGCCGGCGATCGTTCGACGGACTCTCCAATGCGGATATCAATAGAACAAATCCGTGCCGACAGCCAGGGTAAAATATAAGCTGGACGCTTGAGGCTGGGCTTGAGAAGATGCGTCGTTTTCAACACTTATGGCAACAATCTTTCAGTTTCCATACCGCACCGTCGCAGAAATATCTCTGCGCGCGCTCGTCAAAAATATGGTTTCTCTCCGAAGTCTTTCGGGGAAAGAGATCATTCCTGTAGTTAAAGCAGACGCTTACGGCCACGGGATGATTCCCGTAGCTAAAGCTTTGGTCTCCAGAGGCTGTGCACAAACCCTGGCCGTCGCGACTTTGGAAGAAGCCATCGAGCTTCGGAAGAAGTTTCCCCATTCGGTTGTGATCCTCGTATTGTCGGGATTTGTGCCACACCAGATGGATGCTTATCTGAAGTACCATTTGATTCCTGTGATCCATAATTTGAATCATTTAAAGAGTCTCATCGGTCGCACCAAGCTTCCGGAACTTCATTTAAAGATCGATTCGGGCATGAATCGACTGGGAATTACGGAAGGCGAGTTGAGTGAAGCTTTGCGAGTCATGGAAAAGATGCAGCTTAAGCTTGCAGGACTCATGACGCATTTTGCGGAGAGCGAAGTTACGACCTCCACTTTTATCGACAAACAGATTGCCATGTTTGAAGCCACGCACGCGGAGTTAAGAAGTCGAAAACTTTTGCATACGGATGCCAAAATTCACGTCG
>JBBQIT010000477.1:0-3674 GCA_038325205.1 Bdellovibrionota bacterium | reverse complement strand
TTCATGTCCTATAATGCCGCAACACACCACAATAATATTGTGGGGTACGGTCGAAAAATGGAGTGTTTGGTTTTAATCTATATTTTTTTTTCTTTTTAATGTAATATTGGTAATCTGAACGACTCGAGAGCCTGTCGCGATAACAAAATTGGTTGCTGTGATCGTCTCTTTTCCCGCAGCCGTCGTAACTTCTATCGTTTTGGCGTCTTTGAAGACGGCCGTTCCTTTGATGGTCTCAACACCGTTGGCTTTTAGAACAGTCGCCACACCACCCGTGAGCTGTTTTACGACGGTATTTTTCCACTCTTGCATTTTATTAGGGTCAAACTTCGGAGTACCGGCCGTAATTCCCATTTCGGGAAGCTCGTGGCTCACATTGTAGTAAGACTTCGAAGCGTGGATGATAGCTTTCGAAGGAATACAGCCTACATTCAAGCAAACTCCGCCCACATTCTCTTTTTCAATGATGGCTGTCTTTTTGCCAAGTTGAGCTAAACGAATCGCACAGACGTATCCGCCTGGGCCCGCGCCAATAACCACTGCATCAAAATTCTTTGCCATGGGTAAATCCTACTTATGCGAAAACTAGTCGCGTTGGTTCCGAGAGAAAATAGATCAACCGATTCATAAACCGAGCCGCATCGGCCCCGTCTACTACTCGATGATCGACTGAGAGCGAAAGGAACATAATGTCCGCAATCACGATCTGATCGTCTTTCACCACAGGTCGTTTTCTAATGGCGTTGATGCCAAGAATGGCGACTTCCGGGTGGTTGATGACAGGAGTCGTAAGTACGCCACCGATAGATCCGGCATTCGTTACCGTGAAAGTCCCGCCTCTGAGATCGTCGATAGCGGCTTTACCGGCTTTCGCGCGATCAGAAAGTTCCGTAATTTCTTGAGCGAGTTCCCAAATGCTTTTTGCGTCCGCATTTTTGATGACCGGGACCATGAGTCCGTTCGGCGTGTCTGTAGCCACCCCGATGTTGTAGTCGCCTTTAACAAGAATCTCTTGGTTTGCGTCATCCAACGAAGAGTTCAGGAAGGGGAACTCTTTGAGAGCGGGAATCAGGGCTTTAATAATAAAAGGCAAGAAGGTGAGCTTAATGCCGCGTTTAGCCGCTTCGTCTTTCGCTTCCAATCGCAACTTCACGACTTCCGTCATGTCGGCTTCTTCTACATAGGTGAAGTGAGCCGCCGTATGCACTGAATGCGCCATCGCTTCGGAAATCTTCTTTCGAATTCCGCGAAGAGGAACCTTTTGAATCGCTCCTCTTTGAACGATGGTTGAAGGTTTGCTCGCTGTCGTATTGGTCGAAAGTGCCGTAGAAGGGGTGGGATGAGAAGAGCGGGGTTCGGCCGCTTGATGTCCTTCGTAGGCCATCTGCACATCCATCTTCGTAATTCGTCCGGCGTTTCCCGTGCCGTGTAGGCCTCTGAGATCGACGCTCAGATCTCGCGCTAATTTTCTCGTCGCGGGAGTCGCTAATATATCAAAGGGCAAAGCTTCCGCTTCCCACTCTTGGGGTTGGGAGGGAGCGCGCTCCGCACCCGCCGGGGGCTGTTTACTCGGTTGAGGTTGAGGAGCTTGTGCCTTTTGAGGGGCCGGTTCCTGCCGCTCTGGACTCGGCGAAGCCTTTGGCGAAGATGGCTCTGCTTTTTGGGGAGCGGAAACCTGTTGTCGCTCTTGAGTCGGCGTAGCCGCTTTCCCATTCTCAGTGATCTTAAGCATGACCTTGCCGACTTCAATCGTCTGGCCTTCTTTAACCATCAATTCCGACACGATTCCGGTAACGGGAGAGGGAATCTCCACCGTCGCTTTGTCGGTCATCACTTCCACCATCGGTTGATCCGCTTTAATGGGGTCGCCCGCCTGGACTAACCATTTCGTAATCTCACCTTCGTGAACGCCTTCACCGATGTCTGGTAACTTGAACTCCATAACTACCTACCTCGTACCACTAGAAGTTTTTAACCTTACCTACCGCCAGAGCCACGCGTTCCGCGTCCGGCATATAGATATGCTCGAGCGTATAAGGGAACGGGGTATCAAACCCTGCCACCCTTATCACGGGAGCTTCCAAATATAAAATCGCATCCTCGGCGAGCAATGCCGCTAGCTCAGCTCCAAAACCGCATGTTCTGGGAGCTTCGTGAACAATCACCACGCGACCCGTCTTCTTAACCGACGCTAAGATAGTCTCTTCATCGAGCGGAACCAAAGTTCGCACATCCACCACTTCGCAGTCGGCTCCTCGGGGCAAACAAAGTTCCGCCGCTTTCATGCAAACGGGAACCATCGCTCCCCAACAAAGAATGGTGACGTCGGTACCTTGCTTTACGACATTGGCTTTGCCAATTTCCACAGTGTAGCTTTCGTCAGGGACTTCGCCTTTTAAAGAGCGATACAAACGCTTGGGTTCCAAAAACATGACTGGATCTTCGTCGCGCATCGCCGCTATTAGCAACCCCTTGGTGTCGTAGGGATTAGAAGGAACTACCACTTTCAGTCCCGGGGTATGCGTGAAATAGGCCTCTGAACTCTGCGAATGGTAATGGCCACCTTTGATGCCGCCGCCGTAAGGAGTGCGAATTACCATGGGACAAGTAAAGGTTCCGCCGCTGCGATATCGAATCTTTGCGACTTCGCTTACGATCTCGTCAAACGCAGGGTAGATAAAATCCATGAACTGAATTTCAGGGACCGGTCGCAAGCCATTGAGCGCCATTCCCACGGCCATGCCGATGATTCCACTTTCGTTGAGAGGAGAATCCATCACCCTCTCTTCGCCGAATTCTTTTTGCAATCCCTCGGTAGCGCGAAACACGCCGCCGTTGAGACCTACGTCTTCTCCCATAATTACAATTCTGGGATCTAACGCCATTTCACTTAGGAGAGCGTCTCGTACTGCTTGGAGTAGTGTTAAAGTTGCCATGCTTAAATTTCCTTACAGGGGGAAGGCCTCGCTGGTGTTTTCAAACTTGCCGCGTAACTCTAGCTCTTCCAATAAATCTTTTCTTTGACGCTCCAACTGCTTTGTAGGAACCGCATAAACATCCTCGAACAAGCTTTCTAAAGTAGGCTGAGCCTGTGCTTCCGCCTGATCGATGGCAGCAGCAATTTCAGCTTTCAGCTCTGCTTGGAGCTCGGTCTCTTGTTCGTCGCTCCAGTACTTCTTTTTGGTCAAGTAGTGACGAAAACGTTTGATAGGATCTCGGTGTTTCCATGCTTCATAAAGTTTCTCATCACGATAGCGGGTGGGATCATCTGACGACGAGTGCGGTCCCATGCGAAGGGTAAGACACTCAATGAAGGTTGGGCCTTCGCCGCGTCGGGCTCTATCTGCGGCCGCCTTCGTAGCAGCGTAAACCGCAAGGACGTCATTTCCATCGACCGCTATTCCTGGCATTCCATAGCCAATCGCTTTATCGACGATCTTCGGATTTCCCATCTGCTTAAAGACCGGGACCGAAATCGCGTACTGATTGTTCGTACAAACGATAATAGTAGGAGCTTTGTAAGCTCCCGCGAACGTCATTCCCGTGTGAAAATCACTTTCGGAAGTTCCCCCGTCTCCAATATAGGAAATGGTGACCTGCTTCTCTTTTCGAATTTTGTAAGCCATCGCAGCTCCCACCGCTTGAATTACTTGGGTAGCAATGGGACTCGATAC
>JBBQIT010000476.1:0-3690 GCA_038325205.1 Bdellovibrionota bacterium | reverse complement strand
GGCTCCATAAACTAACTGCCAAATCGGCTGAGAAAATTTGTACTTAAACCACTGGAGTTTTTCCTCGGTTGAGGAAAGTGTAGCGTTAGCAGCCGAGACCACCAGTTGCTCATCGAGGCTACTCAAGGCGTTCGCTAACTCCTTGACCTCTTCGGTATTGAGTCCCTTTAACGACTCGTAAAGCGGGTATGGTTTTAGCGCAAAGGGCGAGCTATCTGGCTCGGGCTCCATTTTTACCTGTGATATCGCTTCGTAGGCCCCAGAAAGGCTAAGTACTAGAATGGGAAGAAGCAGGGAGCGAAAGTTCAGTCTCATCACCATCATCAGGACACCTCCGAGCGTCGTTATCATAAAATCTGAGGGTACTCAACCCGAGCTGAGGATCCGACACTAACTGGGATTTTTTGGCGCCGCGATGGCCTGGGATCCAGACCAAACCAGAAGGGCCGGGCGCCAGAAACATTTCTTGTCCCACCAAAGCCCCTCTGCCATCCCTAAGGAGGCTAGCAACTTACTTCCCGAGGTAACTAAGGCTCGTCACTTCCTGCCCGACGGCTTGGGTTAACTTCGCAAGAGCCAAGTTATAACCATACACAGTCTCAATATAATTCTTCTTAGCGAGTCCTTCGCCTTCCAAAGCTTCAAGCAGATCCTTCGCAGCGGTTAGCCCAATCGACCATCCCATGGCACTTGAGACAAACCACTTCTTTCCCAATTTCCGACGACGTTCTGCGATCTCTAATCCGTCTCTCGCCTGTTCAAATTCCCAGAAAGCGCGTTTTACCTGGAGCTCGATTCCAGGGGCCGCGTAGCTCTCCGTCGCTTTCAATTTCATCTGTTCGGCGGCCTGTTCTTGCGCTTCCGCAGAATGCTTTTTGAATTCCAAATCAAATTTAAGTCCTACGCCGACGCCACCCTGCAATTGATTATAAGGATCGTTAGCAAACGCTGAATCTTGTTTCGTCCGTACCGGAGACCACGGAAGACTTGCAAACGCCCCGACAAAGACAATAGGATAACTCTGCGCGCGCTTGGCATCTCGCAATGCCCCTCTCGCTTCCTGTCCGGCCGCCAGAGCGCGGAATTCAGGCCGACGTTTTCTGGCTATCGCAATATATTGATCGAGACTCTTGGCTTCCAACTCTTCAGGTTCTAGCGGACGCTTCTTTAAGGAATCAAATTGAGTGACTGAAACCCAAGAGATCGCACGTTCCGCGGTTCTTCGGCCGGCGCTGGCTAACAGCTTTTTCTGACGCAAATCTTCGAGCGCCGATTTCAATTTATAAAGATCGTGTGGCTTCACCTTACTTTTGCTTTTACCGTTGACCTGCTTTTCCGCGGTGTTTACCGCTTCATCCAAAAAGCTGGAAAGTTCCTCGACCAGAGACTCAAGCTCAGTGGCCATTAAATACCCGTAGTAAAACTCTTTGGCTGAGTAAATGACCTCCGCACGCTTCACATCCGCAAGATTTTCCCTGGCTTCGACTTGGCTGTCCGCCGCCTTGCGATAACTACTGATCATTCCGAAGGTGTAGACAGGTTGAGCTATTTCGATACCTACCTTGATGAGAGGTCCCCACTTGCCCAAGTCAGATTTGGAGTGAAGCGCATCCCCTGTCTCTTGAAAGATGGGAGCGGCAATCACAAGCGCATTTGCTTTCGGCCACAACGCTGACTTCGCAAGCTCCACTTGGCTCTTCGCGATTTCGATGTCTTGCAACGACTCTTGAATCTGCCCGTTTCTTTGAAGTGTGTTGCGGAGCAGAACCTCTAACGTAAGATTTTCCGGGTTGGAGGCCACTTTTGCCTCGGGCGCTTTTGCGTCAGCAGCCTTTGGCTCGGCGACGACGTCCTTGATGGCCTTGGCATCCTCAGCCAGCGCTAGGGTCGAACTAACCAAAAGAAGGCCCAGGCAAAAAATGCCCATCAATCCACGGAGCCGTTGCGATAGAATATCCATCAGAGTTTCCCTATGCAGGCCAGAACCCATCTCATTCGCATTCAGCGCACCTTGTACGACAGGCTCAAGGAGTACGCTCGCGAATTTTTGGGTAGCCTTAGTCCCGAACTCAAAAAGTACTTTCAGGAATACCAACGAGACTTCCATGATTTCAAGAAGGTATCTAACAAATCAGAGCTTCTTGCCGGTATCCAAAAGGCACACATTTCAATTTGCGGAGATTACCACACCCTTTCGCAGGCACAAAGAACGGTCATTCGTTTGTTACGCGACTCGCTACCCGAACTAAAGCGCCAGAATCGTAAGACTATTCTAGCCTTGGAGATGCTCCGTCCCGTCGATAACAAGGTTACCGAAGCCTACCTTAATGGAGAGGTTAGCGAGGTCCAATTTCACAAAAAAATTGGGTTTCGAACCCGATGGGGCTTCGACTGGGCAAACTATAAAGGGCTCTTTCAGTTTGCTGCCGAAAACGACATCGAAGTCGTAGGCATTAACCCGTCCTCCCGAGGAAAGACTCAGTCCTTGCGGGAACGCGACAAGGTGGCGGCCGAGATCCTTGCGGCCTTAAGTGAGCAAAATCCGGATGCCCTGATTTTTGTCCTGATCGGCGACTTGCATCTGGCTCACAACCACCTTCCCCGGGATCTGGAGATCGCTTTAAGTAAGAAAAAGATCAAAAGAAAGACTTTGGTTATCCATCAAAACAGCGAGCGATTCTATTGGAAGCTGGTCGATCGGGGCATGGAGCAGTTCGTCGACGTCATTAAAGTAAAAGATAACGTCTATTGTGTAATGAACACTCCGCCTTGGGTAAAGTTGCAAAGTCATCTGAAGTGGCAGGAGCTAGTCAACGAAACGGGAGAAGCCCCTACCCCTGACTTAAATCACGATCCCGTAAGTGCCCCTACGATGGATGAAGCGATCGATGAGCTCGATCGTAGCGAGGATTTGAGTGACTTTTTAAATGCCCTCCGAGAATTCCTAGGAATTCCCCCAAGTGACGAAGATGATTTTTCTATCCACGGTCCTGGCGATTTTAGTTTTTGGAAGCACGTGAAAGAGAGTCACGTCTTTTCGCGTCCTCAATTGAAGATGATCGAAAGATACTTGGGCGAGTTCAAAGGTTATTTCATCCCGAAGCTTAATGTTTTCTACCTTCAAACGCTCAGTGTGAATCAATCCACTTCCCAAGTGGCGGTCTATCTCCATTCCCTGTTGAGCGGCTTTCAATCCATCTTTTATCATCCGAAAGAAGACTTCTACCGCTTCGTTTGGGTAGAGGCCTTGGGCTTTTTTGGATCTAAAGCGCTCAATCACAAACGCAAATGTAATGGCAAAAAAGATCTCGAGCGAATGGTCGAACAAGCAAAGACCAATCCTGACTTAAAACCCAACGCTAGAATCGCCCAGTTTGTTCTGCACCACATTGCTGAAGAGTCGCGTCTGGCCTCAGGAAAACGGTTTTCGCTGTCGATCCCCGAGGGGGTTGGGGAAAACCGCGTGGTCTTCTATTACAAAAGCGCAAAACTACTGGGTCATCTTTTAGGGCAAGCGCTTTACTCGGCGGTAATGGCGGGCAAAGTGAGTCGAAAAGAATTGAAAGATCTCTACCACCTCCCATTCCAAAAGATGAAGCCTAACGCCGTACGTTTACTTTACTTCACTTGGATTGCACGCTTAGATCGGTTCGGCTATCGCAAGATAGCGAACCGGGAGCGGCTGTGAAT
>JBBQIT010000475.1:0-3704 GCA_038325205.1 Bdellovibrionota bacterium | reverse complement strand
GAATGCCGAGCACGAGAAAGCTTTCAAATCATTTCAAACCGCACTTCAAGCCACGACTTTGCAGCCTGAAGTTTGGCTCTACGAACTTAAAGTCCCCTTGATGGCCAATCGAGTGATGCCTATCGATGGCAGCGTTCTGCTTAAAAAAAGAGCCATCATCGAATTACATAAAGGTGGGGATAAAAAAAGTACCGCAAAAAAAGCGATGGCTCGTTCTCGCAAAAGAAGTTTTCTTTGCGACGGAATGGATTTTGCGGAAGCCTTTTACTGCTGCACACGAACTGAGTTTTTAAGCCTCGAGACGGCTCCTACCGACGCCCCTATCGAACCTTCCGCCACGCCTACGACCGCTGAATTACTTCCCTCAGAAAATAAAGCCTAATTGCAAAGGATTTGGATTACACAGGGGTCTTCTAACGCCCCGGTGCGATTTCAACAAAGCTATTGAACACCCTTGCGCACTTTTGCCTTCCGCTTAGCGATGGGGTCTCTATCTATCGCCAACGAAAGAAAAGTTAGTTTGAATCCTGAAGGAAGTTATGGAATATGCGGGGATGGATATGACCTATACGGACTCAAAAAGCGTTCCAAAAAGTACCGAAGACGCGAAGTTAGCTTCTATCTGGGACAGATTTCTGGCCTTTTTTATAGATGCCATCGTTTTAGTGGTGCCGTGCATCGTCTTGCAGTTCACGGTTCCTTTTGTACTGCCGCTGATTGTGAAGTTTCTCTACTACCCCATTTTCCATGCCTCCCCCCTTCAAGCGACGATTGGAAAGAAAGTCATGGGTATTCGGGTGAGCGACACCCAAGGTAAGCGCCTCACTCTGGCGAACGCCTTCCTTAGAGAGCTAGTCGCGACGGCTTCTCAACTATGCCTCTTGGTGGGACACTTTTTTGCATTTTTTACAGAAGATCGCCAAGCATTGCATGACCTAGCGGCTGGCTCCATTGTGGTCAAAGAAGAGGTCCCGGAGATTTCCCTTTGGGAAGCCTGGTCATCCACCATGCGTAGCCTCATTGATTCTCTGAGCGCCAAAGCTTCGGGAACATCTAATGTAGGGGACCAGATAAGTGAGCTTGAGCGCCTTAATGACCTTCGTCAAAAAGGTGCTATCTCAGAAGAAGAATACCAACGACTGAAAGCTAAGCTCTTGTAATCGTCTATTGAGGAAACCGGGCGTCCCGAAAGTAGGCGTTGACCCGCGCTGAGCACTTGGCGACAGGATCTAAGCCAGGTTCGCAACGGCACACCAAACTATCTAAATTGATGAACTCATAGTTTTGCGACTCAGACTCTAAAGTCGAATACATCTTAGAACGGGCCTTTTCGGTGGCTTCCATGCACTCCAACCCTGTCCCATAACTAGCGAACACCGGAGATTCGTGGAGCAGACTACCGTGAGGAAATCCTGCCAAGGTCTTGTCAGAAGTGACCGTGACCGAAAACTCTTCTTCGTAAGACGCTAAACACGTCACCAAGGCGTCACTTCCTTTTAAACCGCAAGCGCAGCTCAGCGGGGAAAGGGTCGCAGGAGCGACCAAACGTCCGCGAGGGGTAACCTTTCCCGCCCACCCTACAAAATCATGAAGCGCATAGGATATCGCCGAAGCGCAGGTGCCACCCGAAGCATTAATCCGATGAAACGACACACGATGGTAATAGCTCGTCGAGATGGCGGTTGGCCCAGTTGGAGTCGTCGCCGGCGGCGTGAGAGCGGCAAAAGCGGTCGATGTTGATAAAATCGTAAGGAACCAAGTGAAAAATACTGACATAAATCCCCCAAAAAAATAATCAGACTATGATTACGAGGGGAAACTAAAGGAATTGAGAGACGAAGGCATGGTATCACGCGTAAGAAGATCAAATTGGCGTCGAAAGATCCCATTTGCTGTCCTCTGGGCATTTTCCGACGAGAGAACGTGATTTTTTTTCCTCGAACTGCCTTTCGCATCAACAAATATTATAAAGAATCGCGATATTAAGTGACCGAAAGCCATTTATTTCTCTTTTAATCCCCAGAAAGCGGTGATAAATTGGCCGAAATTTCAAACGGTTAGCCTTACCTGTTGGAAGCTAATTTATTTCATTGCAAAAAAAGGTAGTTCAGAATACTTGGAGTTACGCAAAGGAGGACATTCTCTATGAAGATGTCGTTAAAGGTATTATTTGTCTCTGTTATTGGTTTTTGGTCTGTTTCGGCTTCCGCTAACAATTTGGGAATCCTAGCTGGTGTGAACTTGTCTAGCGTTTCCACTAACCCTGCGAGCACTAACCTTTCCAGTTCCACCAAACTCACGTTTGGCGTGTACTACGAAATGAAGTTGGGTGACTGGTTCTATTTCGAGCCAGGTCTCCAATATGTCGGCGCCGGCACGGGTTTCACGACTACGACGGATAAGTTGTCCGCGGACACCATTGCCATTCCCCTCTTGGCTAAAGCCAAGTTCGCAACGGGTAGCATGGTCAGCCCTTTCATTGTCGCCGGCTTAACGCCGTCCTTCAAGATCGGTGAGTCTCAAACTAACGTGACGAGTCCCTCTAACTTCAAATCGTTCAACACCCAGCTAACTTTTGGTGGTGGTGCGGAATTCGAAGTCTCTCCAGGCTTCGCGGTTGAAGTTCGTGGCTTGTACAACTTAGGTATCATCAATGTCGGCAGCACCGCTTCTTTCGGTACTGTCACGGTGAAAGCCAGTGGCTTCCAAATCCTTGGTGGCGTCGCTTTCGCGATCTAATTTGTTTATTTGATTTAAAAAGCCTCGAACCCGATGGGTTCGGGGCTTTTTTTTTGCCTCCCCTCCCCCTAAGTAGAATGTCCCGGTGCAAATTAGAGATAGTCCATTATAATCCCAGCTACACAAAGGAGGACATTCTCTATGAAGATGTCGCTAAAAGTATTATTTGTCTCTGTTCTTGGTCTTTGGTCTGTTTCGGCTTCAGCCAATAATTTTGGAATCCTAGCTGGTGTGAACTTAGCTAGCATTTCTACTAACCCTGCGAGCACTGGCATTTCTAGCTCCACCAAACTCACGTTTGGCGTGTACTACGAAATGAAGTTGGGCGAGTGGTTCTATTTCGAGCCAGGTCTCCAATATGTCGGTCAAGGCTACAGCGTCACCAGTTCGACGTCTTCCGCTTCGTTCGACACCATTGCCGTTCCTCTTCTTGGCCAAAGCCAAGTTTGCTACGGGTAGCATGGTCAGCCCTTTCCTTGTTGCCGGCTTAACGCCGTCCTTCAAAATCGGCGAGTCCCAGAATCCTACGGTGGCAAGTCCTTCTAACTTCAAATCGTTCAACACCCAAATTTCTTTTGGTGGCGGCGCTCAATTCGAAGTCTCTCCAGGCTTCGCGTTTGAAGTTCGTGGGCTCTACAACTTAGGTATTATCAACGTTGCTGGTACGAGCATCACTGCTTTGGGCTTCACCAGCGCCAAAGCTAGTGGCTTCCAAATCCTTGCTGGCGCCGCTTTCGCGATGTAATTTAGTTTTATGATTTTAAAAAGCCTCGAACCCGATGGGTTCGGGGCTTTTTTTTTGCTCGTTTGTCATAATGAACCCGGAAGGTTGCTTCGCTTCTCGCAATGACAGAGACATTGCTACCGCCGGAACCAACCAGCAAAGCTTTTACGTGAATGGTGAGACGTCAAAACCTCGTGAGGAATGGCCTCGCTTAAGAAGACAATCAGCGTTCCCGGAGTAG
>JBBQIT010000474.1:0-3713 GCA_038325205.1 Bdellovibrionota bacterium | reverse complement strand
CTCAGATCAAGAGTGCTTTCATACGGCGTATGGAATGACGGTGACGCCAGTTTTAGATAGTTCGGTTGCCGCAGCCCTTTTAGGGATGGGGGACAACCTGGGGTTGGGTCGTCTTCTTAAAGATCAACTCGATGTAAACCTCCCCAAAGGTCGGGCACGAGCTCGGTGGTTGGCCCGTCCGCTTTCCCCGGAGCTTTTGGAATATGCAGAACATGATGTGCTCTATTTAGTCGAACTAGGTCTTCTCCTGGAGAAACAGCTGAAAGCCAAGGGTCGTTGGGACTGGGCGCTCGAAGAGAGTGTGGTCGATGCTGCCGTTTTCGATATGACCGCGGAAGAGATGGCAAAGAAGATGGCGAGAAGCGGTCAAATTGATCCTTCGAGTTATCCGATCTTAGTCGAACTTCTCGCGTGGCGAGAGGATCGCGCGCGCCGCTCGGATCTTCCCCGTGCTTGGGTCGCCGACAATGAGACGATCGTGGCCCTTTCGAAAGTTAAGCCAAAGACCCTAGACGAACTTCGATCCTTCCGTGGCTTAAAGCCCAAAGAGGTTGAGAGAAGTGGCAATCAGATTTTAGATTCCGTGAAACGAGGGATAGCAGCTCCTCGTGAGAATTTCCCAAAGTTCAATCGTTCTCCTCCCAAAACCGAGAGAGAAGACCACATCGTAGATCTTTTGCTTTCGTATATCTCCTTCCTGGGAGCCAGATATGAGATCGCGAATCGTTTCCTATTAAGCTCTCACAAGGCCTATCCTTTGTGGGTTCACGCGACTAAGCCCATCGAAGAGTGGGTGAGTGATGGGCTGCTTTCGAAACACTCGGCAGCTCTTATTGGAGCGGAGCTCAAGGATCTGCTTGGCGGGAAAAGGGGACTCGCGATTCGTAATGGGCGCGTAGAGATTTTAGAGCTTCATTAATGTGAAGTGACTAGGAGCGGGAGTAAATCGGCAGGCATTTAGCTGTGGTGCCTGGCTCATCGCAATTTGTAAGCAATCGTCCATACAGCTATCTTCTTCTTCACCGGTGCGAATACATTGTTCTAAGCAGGTTTGGGGGCGACTGGCTTCTTGATCGTTTTCAATGGAATCCAACCCGTCCAACGTGTCGGCGAGACAGCCACAGGTGACCATGAATAAACAGAAGAGAACGATTCCTGAGAGCGTGATCCGCATACTTCCCCCAGTCCTCATGGTAATTAACGATTGTGATGCAAAGTTGAGAAACATCGGGAGTTTTGACTCAACTTTTTGATCTAAGCCTTTTGCCGGAAGCCCTTGCAGGGGGTAATATCATGGCGATATTGAATGGGGTAATCAAGATAACTCTATGAATAAACAAGTAAAAAATGCAACGGAAGCGGTAGCCAAAGTGTTCGATGGTGCGCTACTTGCGATTGGTGGCTTTGGCCTTTGCGGGATTCCCGAGAACTGTATCGCGGCTTTGGTAGAGAAAGGCGTGAAAAACCTCACCTGCATCTCCAATAATGCCGGAGTCGATGATTTTGGAATCGGATTATTACTTCAGAAGCGCCAAGTGAAGAAGATGATCTCAAGCTATGTTGGCGAGAATAAACTTTTTGAACAGTTAGTGCTATCGGGTGAATTAGAACTAGAGCTTACTCCCCAAGGAACGCTTGCCGAGAAACTGCGCGCCGGTGGCGCTGGCATTCCCGCGTTTTTCACGGCAACCGGTTACGGCACCCAGATCGCAGAAGGTAAAGAGGCCCGTGAATTTAATGGACGCCATTACATCTTAGAAAAATCCTTTTTTGCGGATTTCTCTTTCGTAAAAGCTTGGAAGGGCGACACGATGGGGAACCTAGTTTTCAGAGGCACCGCTCGGAATTTTAATCCTATGGTAGCGACGGCGAGCTACCACACGATAGCCGAAGTCGAGCATTTGGTTCCCGCTGTTGAATTAGATCACGATCAAATTCATGTTCCCGGAATCTAAGTCAAATGTATCTTCCAAGGGAAAGACTACCAAAAGCGTATTGAGAAACGCACCACGAGGCAGGGGTAATTTATGGCGCTCACTCGAGAACAGATTGCTCAGCGAATTGCTTTGGAATTAAAAGACGGCGACTACGTAAATTTGGGAATTGGAATCCCCACTCTTGTCGCCAACTACATCCCCAAAGGGATCGAAGTGATTTTGCAAAGCGAGAACGGTTTACTCGGCATCGGGCCGTATCCTACGGATAAAGAAGTCGACCCCGATTATATTAATGCGGGGAAGGAGACGGTCACTACGATGGCTGGCTCTTCGATCTTTTCGAGCTCGGACTCCTTTGCGATGATTCGCGGAGGCCATGTGGACCTGGCCGTCATGGGCGCGATGGAGGTCGATGAAGAAGGCAGCATCGCCAATTGGATCATTCCCGGGAAGATGGTCAAAGGCATGGGCGGTGCGATGGATCTTGTGGCTTGTGGAAGCCGACTCATCGTAGCCATGCAACACGTTTCCAAAAACGGAGAGAGTAAGATTCTGCCCAAGTGTCAGCTGCCTCTGACCGGCGTTAAAGTAGTAAAAAGGATCGTAACGGAATTAGCTGTGATCGACGTCACGGCCCAGGGGCTTGTCTTAAAAGAAAGAGCGCCCGGCGTGACGACCGAAGAAATCAAAAAAGCCACCGCCGCCAAGCTTACGATCCCATCGGATGTTCCTGAGATTGTATTCATCTAAGGGTGAATCTGGAAGGTCACGGACTTGGGTATTGAACCCTCAGGGCAATAAATGCTAGGTTCCCAGCCCTATGAAAGGGAATCTTAATCACCTCGTTTTGGGTCTCACTCTCCTCGGTTTGACCTGCCATGGATACGGAGAAAGTTCCGGCCCCCTCAGTTGGGATGGGTGGAAGAAGACCTACTCCGCATCAAGTCCGATACTGGCCGAGCGCCTAGGCAGACCAGTGTATTGGCGTTTGCCAGACTCAACTTTCACTGCGGCACTTAAGGGAGAAGTCCCCACGCTTTCGTTGGAGCGCCGGACGACTTATCTGGGACTGAATCTTAAGCCAGAGCAAGAAGCCCAGTATCTAAAAAGACTCTCAAACCCCGTTGAAGAAAACCCAAAGTTTCCAGGTCGAGACGAGCGCATTCGCAAGCGGCTTGTTGAAATCGTGAAAAATCAAAAGGCACACCGCCTCACTATCGTGATCACAGGTAACTTTCATGTGTTGGACGCCTTTTATGAAGTCTCCACCCCAGGCGTTCTGTATGCTGCTTCCCCCTTCAACGCAGAAACCCTCACCGGGAACGCTGATCTGTGGACCCTTTTTGAGGCATTGGGAATGACATCTCCGTTAAAAAATGGACTCGCCTTGAACCCGAATCGAGTGCAGAAGATTGGTTTAGATAGCAGCGTAGAACCTGTGTTTCTATCTTTGGGAGTCGTCGCGGGATTTCAGCGCAAAGGGCGTGCGATGTCGGTGGAAAATTTGCTTTCGAACCGCGGAACGGACTCCCACACCGTACTTGTTTCCGATTTTCACGGTGTCGCGGAAGTTGGAGTGATTAAGGATCTGCCGGTTGCTGCAGACCTGAAAAAAGAGGGAATCGAATCTGTTGAGTTTGTTCTCGAAGCTCCTGAACTGATCCATCGTGAAAATAGCTACTCTTTAGAAGAAACGAAAAAGGCGATCAGTATTTGGATGTACCCAAAAGCGCACTATATGGGGCTTGCAGAAAAGCAGTTTAGCGCCGATCGCTT
>JBBQIT010000473.1:0-3714 GCA_038325205.1 Bdellovibrionota bacterium | reverse complement strand
ACCCCATCCCAAGTGCTGGCCTCCGTGAGTATCATTTGCACGAAATACCCGATTAAACTCTCGCCTCTATCGGTAAAGCCCAAACGCGGCGTAGATGGAGTGGAAAAGACTTCCTTTTGGTTTTCGGGAAAAGCGAGAGCGTCCACTACGTCTTCAAGAATATCTACCCCGGCCGAGATGTGGCCAGGAGCAGTGATCATCACCCAGCGCTTCTCCAATCTTTGCTGTATCGGGTCTGTAATGGTGAAAGTGCCGTCTCTCTCAAACATAGTGATGTCTTCCAGAGCACCGCTGACCAAATCTGATTCGTTTGCTGCCCCTATCAATGCATCGAGGGCTTCCATTCGTTCGGCGAGTGCTAGCGTTCCCTTTTGAATTCGACCCGCTAGTTCCTCAACAATGGATTGAACTTGATCGGGAGCACTGGACGCGAGAATAGCCAGGGCCCCGCAAGAAATCCCGGTGTATTTCGAAGCTACCGCTGGACGGAAGGTGACGGTTGAAAATGCCAAAACAATCAAACCGATTAGTCTAGAGCAGAGGCTGGAGGAAAAAGGGCGCATAAGGGGAGGAGATATATACAATCTCACTAGTCTTATCCACGAGATTTTAAGTCGGGGGTAAAGGGTCTATTCAATCAGGAACTTAGCCTCAAACCCCACGTTCATTGGGGCCCCAGATCTCTTTGTGCATTTGGAGCTGCATCGTCACTTTGGCGTGGGAATCTAAGATCCATTTGGCGAGCTCTGAAGGGCTCACTTTGCCGTAGACCGGAGAGAAGAGAACCGTGCTTTTTTCATGGAGCTTGTGATCTTCACAAACCTTTTGAGACCAATCAAAATCGGCTTTGGAAGATACTACGAATTTAAACTGATCTTCTTTACGAGCGAGGGATAAGTTTTCCCAAGCCATGGCCGCCGTTTCTCCACTGTCAGGACACTTTAGATCGATGACTTTGATTACTTTGAGAGGCACGTCTTTCACAGAGAAAGCGCCGCCCGTTTCTAAAGAAACCGTGTATCCCAAGTCCAGCAGCTTTTGCATGAGAACAATACTACCTTTTTGGCCCAAGGGTTCTCCCCCGGTAAGGCAGACGTATTCCGTGTCGTGCTTTTTCACTTCGGTGAGAATCGCATCGACATCCATCACTTTGCCTTCCCAGAAAGCATAGCGAGTATCGCAATAAGTGCAGCGTAAATTACAAGTGGACGTGCGGACGAAGACCGTAGGTTTACCGGCGAGTAGACTTTCGCCCTGAATGCTGAAAAAAATCTCGTTTATTTTTAGAGAAGCTGCTTCTTGAGCTTCTACCACTTGATCCACAATGATCACATACCAGCTTGTTGTCGTACGAGAGCGCGCTGTACCTTCATTTCGTATTTTCTGAAGTCTTCTCGGGTGAGTACAGCGCTGAGAACTTCCTCAGCCTCTTTCTGAGCCTTTTTGGCTCGATTGACGTCAATATCTTTACCTTCTTCGGCCGTCTCAGCGAGGACAATTACCTTGTCGTTGCGGACTTCGGCAAACCCATAACTGATAGCAAACTTTCGCTCGGTTCCGTCCTGAGTAAGCGAAAGCACACCGGTACTGAGCAAAGTGAGCATCTCAGTATGACCGGGGAGAATAACCATTTCTCCTTTAGCACCGGGCATACGAAGCGAGGCCACTTTGGCTCCTTCGATTAGCTTTCGCGTGGGCGTTACGATGTCGACTTCGATCATGCGGTACCTTTTAGCGTCTCCGCTTTTTGGAGAGCTTCTTCGATGGTTCCGACCATGTAAAATGCCTGTTCGGGCACATCATCGTGTTTGCCTTCGATAAGTTCTTTGAAACCTTTTACGGTGTCTTTCACTTCTACGTACTTACCAGGGTTGCCGGTAAATTGTTCGGCGACAGAGAAAGGCTGGGACAAGAAGCGCTCGATACGACGAGCTCGGGATACCGTGAGTTTGTCTTCTTCAGACAATTCATCCATACCCAAAATCGCGATGATATCTTGCAAGTCTTTGTACCGCTGCAAGATACGTTGGACTTCGCGAGCTACGTTGTAGTGCTCTTCGCCCAAAGTTTCTGGCGTTAATAGACGAGAAGTAGAGGCCAAAGGATCTACTGCCGGATAAATTCCTTTTTCTGCAATCGGACGAGACAAGTTGGTCGTCGCATCCAAATGCGCGAACGCAGTCGCCGGCGCCGGATCCGTGTAGTCATCCGCAGGTACGTAAATCGCCTGAACAGATGTGATAGAACCTTTTTTCGTCGTCGTAATACGCTCTTGGAGCTGTCCCATCTCAGTCGCTAGTGTCGGCTGATAACCTACAGCGGAAGGAATACGACCTAAAAGGGCCGATACTTCCGAACCTGCTTGAGTGAAACGGAAAATGTTATCGATGAAGAGCAGAGTATCTTGGCCTTCTTCGTCACGGAAATATTCCGCAGCAGTAAGCGCTGATAAAGCTACTCGAAGACGCGCTCCTGGCGGCTCGTTCATCTGTCCGAATACCAGACAGGTCTTATCGATAACGCCAGAGTCTTTCATTTCATGCCAGAGATCGTTTCCTTCACGGGTACGTTCTCCGACTCCACCGAATACCGAAATACCGCCGTGATGCTTGGCGATGTTGTTGATCAATTCCAAAATAATAACAGTCTTGCCTACTCCAGCGCCGCCGAAGAGACCTACCTTACCGCCCTTAGCATAAGGAGCTAAGAGATCTACTACTTTGATGCCCGTAACGAGCATCTGTCCCGAAGTCGCTTGATCTTCAAACGAAGGAGGGTCGCGGTGAATCGGATAATGCTTTTTGGCGTTGATCGGCCCCATTTCGTCGATAGGATCTCCGATAACGTTGATGATGCGGCCCAAAGTCTCTTTACCGACCGGCATCATAATAGGGCTTCCGGTGTCTCGCACTTTCATTCCGCGAGTCAAACCGTCGGTAGCGTCCATCGCGATACAACGAACGACACCATCTCCCAAATGCTGGGCGACTTCTAAAGTTAAATTGTCTTTTTCGTCTCCCAGGCTGGGGTTAGTGACTTTAAGCGCGTTGTAAATGGGCGGCAATTTTCCAGCGGGAAACGCAACGTCCACCGCGGGTCCGATTACCTGTGAAATATTTCCGAGTTCCATAACTTCCTCTCCTTATCGCATGGCCTCTACGCCACCGACGATTTCCATTAATTCTCTAGTGATACTCGCCTGACGAGCTTTGTTGTATTGCAGGGTGAGACCGTCGATCATATCGGAAGCGTTCTTAGTCGCATTCTCCATCGACGACATGCGCGCGCCATGTTCGCTAGCCACCGACTCAAGCACCGCACGGAAAAACTGCATGCGAAAATGCCGAGGGATGACTTCGTTCAAAATTTCTTCTTTCGAGGGCTCGAAAATGTAATTCTTAAAGCGGTCTTCTTCTTTCATCTTCATGATTCCCACAACACCTTCGGGAACCGTAAGCGAAACAGGAATTAATCTTTCGACCGATATCTTTTGTTGAATCGCCGATTTAAATTCGTTGTACACGAGATAAATCGCATCGAACTCACCAGTAGAATAAGACTCGATGATTTTATCGGCTATAGCGGCAGCTCGCCCATAGTTTGCTTTGGATAAAATGCCTTCGTGATAGGCAACGACGTTCGTCTTCTTTTTAAAGAAGTCGTTTGCCTTTTTTCCAATGCACTCCACAGAAACGTTAACGCCAGCGGCGGCTT
>JBBQIT010000472.1:0-3718 GCA_038325205.1 Bdellovibrionota bacterium | reverse complement strand
GGCTGGCTTCGCCTTCTTTGAAGAGCACCCAACAGGCACAGTTTCGGCAAATGAGTCTAGACTCCTTTAGAGTGATCTCAGACTGGTACCACTTTGCGATCTTAGAACTGATGCTAGTGGAAGATTTTGAGCCCAATGCGAAGTGGGTGGCTAAAGCCCTAGGCATCACCGTATCGGAAGTGAACATCGCGATCGGTAATCTTTCCCGTCTTGGATTAATTGTAGTTACCGAGGACGGCAAATGGCTTGATAGGGCAGGGAACAATTCGAACGTAGTGGAATACGACGTCGAAACCGCGAAGCGCAAACTTCAAAAACAGATTTTAGAAAAAGCGATCGAAGCGCTCGAAGAAGTAGATATTAAGGAACGAGATAATAGCGCCGTTACTTTTGCGATTCATACGAGCCGCTTACCTGAAGCCGTTGAGAAAATTACGCGTTTTCGGAGAGAGCTCGCCGCTTTTTTTGAACAAGACTCTAAACGAGACCAAGTTTATCACCTGGCAGTCGCACTCTATCCAGTCACCAAGATTAAAAGAGGAAAAGGAAGCAAACGATGACGAGAATAAAATTAGTTCAATGGGTAGGCTTTTTGGGGCTATGTCTTGTCGGCGGTGAGGGCGTCGGTCAAGAAAAGAACCTAGAGGCTCTGAAGAGCCAGGAATCTAAGGGCGCTCATGGCTTTCTTAAAGTCGGCCCTGCCGAAAGAGTTTTTGTTCTGAAAGATCGCCTTTCCTTGGGCGAGCCGATTATGCCGACCGAACTCAAAGAATATGCACCGCTAAAGGCTAGATTGGATCTGCTGCGCAACAATAAATATTTTATTAAGTTAGTAGGTCTTCTCGAGAAACAGACCAAAGGAATTCTTCCCACGTGGCACGTTAACGATGTTGAACTTCGAAAAATAGAAGATCCGGATGAGAAAACTAGTCCCCTTATCATTACTTATAAGCGAATGCAGGTAGCCGACAATAACGGGGATCGAGTTCTCATTGCGCGCGAGCCATGGAACATGATGGTGGAAAATCCAGAAGACAAAGGAATTGATCGCACCATGACCATTGCTCACGAAATGTTTCGCTTAGCGGTCGGGATTCGCTGCAAGCAAGACGGCAGAGACATTGAAGGACTAGTGGGAGTCCTTTTTAATCCTGCGCTGGAGAAGTGGTTGGAGATGTGGCCTGAAGATGTCGCCAGACAGATGCGAAGCTATGTTCGAGATGAAAGCTCCGAGCTGTATCAGGTTCTAGATTCAGCTTTTGTGATGCAACAGCTTCCAGCTCCTGAAGGGTGGACTGATGAGAGCACAACGGAGAATGGTAAATCTCTTGCCTCTTGTCGACGAGCGAGTGATCAATGCGTGTATCGCGATCTGAAGACCCAACTTTATTGGACTGAATTAAATCCCAATAAGACCGGAGATGGAGCTCGGTCCGGCGTTACCCAGCCGGAACTTGCGACTGCGTGTAGCGAGCTCGGGAAATGGGGTGGCTTTGATGACTGGCGTGTCCCTTCAAAATATGAATACCTTGAGGCGGCAACAAACAAATTCAAGCTACTTTCCGGTTCCCATACTGCCCCTAGCTTTTTTGGCCCGGCCAATGTTTTGGTGTGGACCAATGAGACGGTAACGAAAGAACGAGGCACCGTCATCAACGCGGATACCGGAACGCCATCGACAAAAGACGCAGACGTTTCGGCCCCTTTTCATTGTGTAAGGGGTGACTTCCAGACTTTCTGGAAAGACCTCTCCTTTCGAGATGCGAAATACGTATCCTGTGACGAGTTTGGAGCTACCTGTATTATTGAAGAAAAGGCCACGGGACTGTGGTGGACTAGCCGGAATCCAGCCACAACGGTCAAGGATACTAAGCTCGATGGAAAAGAGGCGCACTATTTTTGCAAATCGCTCAGCATAAAGTATGCGGGAAAAGACTCTGGTTGGCGTGTGCCACAAGAGGACGAATGGAAAGGGGCCTTTCAGCGCGATATCTTCCGCATGATGCAAAGATATTCCCCGATGTCGGAGCCGGTGAGTGCGACCTTATCGTCGTTTGACTACGACAGTCAGCGTGAGAATCGCGCCAATCCGGAAAAGAAAATAGTGGAGCGCTACCATGACTCTCTGCCCTTCCATTGTGTGTGGGGTGGTCGCATCTGCAAAAAGAGCGAAGATCAAGACTGCGATGGAGTGAAAAATGAATTCGATCGTTGCTACGGGACGGAGCGAGGAGCGAGAGTTTATACCACCAAGAATAATAATTTTTGGTGTGGTTGTGCCGAGGGGCAGAGACCAGCGGACGGATCACAACTCCCCAAAGAGTGTCCATTCGAGCAATATCAAGGCAGTCCCAAACCCATTGAGTAGAAAGAAATACCTATGAAAACCTTAGTGCTGCTTTCCCTTTTTGTGACTTCCGTCGGATTCGCAAATAAACACTACATCTGTCCTAATGAGACGGTATTGAAAACGTGCTACCTCTTGCCGGCGCTGGATGAAGAACTCATTTATTCTAAGACCGGCAAGATCTACCGTCTTTCCTACTTCCATCAGAAGAAGGAAACGGTAAAGGTGTGGCTATCGGTCGACGGTGAACTCAAGTCCGAAGAGGTGGAGAGAGTTCGCAATGAGTTTGAGGAATTTAGCAGCGAAAATAAGTATCCCATCATCGAAGAAGCTACAGTCTTCATCAAGAATCTTAAACTGCAGGCCTGTCCCTAAGTAGCTTTTTGGTGAAGCGGGTAAAGACGAATGAGAAAATCCCGCGCAAGATAGGGTCGGGTAATACGCGCTTAAAAAAGTGAATCGCTTTCGCGTCTGTCCCATTTCGCACACGTAAGGGCATCTTATTTCTCTGGGCCAGATTGAATACGGTCTTTGTGACGGCCGAGGACGATGTCCCTGGTTTTCCTTTCTCTTTCTCAGCGATTCCTTTGGCTGCCTCGGTAAGCGCGAAGTAGGGGGAAGAGGGGGTAGATATCTCTCCCCATTTCATGTTGTCGATAAACTGAGTGCGGTGAGCCCCGGGCTCAACCAAACAGCACTGGACGCCGTAGGGCTTTACTTCTAAAGCCATGCCTTCGGTCCAACCTTCCATGGCAAATTTACTGGCGCAATAAAGAGAAGCGAAAGGAAATCCGAAGAATCCGGCGGCAGAAGAGAGGTTAATGATTTTGCCGCGACTCATACGCAAGAAGGGAAGCAGTTCTCGGGTTAATAATACCGTTCCAAAAAAATTAACTTCGAACTGTTCTCTTATCTGACTTTCTGACAGATCTTCCACCGCCCCGAATTGTCCGAATCCCGCGTTGTTGACTAGGCAATCGAGCCGTCCTTCATTGGCTCTAAGCCAGTCTTTGACCTGAGTGCGGTTCTCGCCCGAAATGACGTCGAGCTCAAGAAGGGTAAGCGCCTTGCCATATTGTTCTGCTTCTTTGGCGAAGAGGCTCTTTCTTTGGCTAGCTCGTCGGAGGGTAGCGATCACTTCCCAATCCGCCTTAAGGAACATCGCCACTAAATCCCTGCCAAAGCCAGACCCACAACCCGTAATCAAAACTCGTTTTTTCATAGCGAGATTGTGCGCTATTTCCCTAAAAAACAAAAGCGGAACTGCCCATCGGACAGTTCCGCGTTCAAAATCTGATCCGCTACTGACTAACGCGAACTATCGCGTAGCCGGGGCAGCAGGATCTGCTGGAGCCGCTGGGGCAGCGGGAT
>JBBQIT010000471.1:0-3723 GCA_038325205.1 Bdellovibrionota bacterium | reverse complement strand
GAGGCAAGCAGCCCTCCAACGAAATAGGAAGCAAAGGTCGCGACGCCTAGAAAAGTTCCTACGCCGAGTCCGAAGCCTAGCGCGGAGTCTGTGCCAGATTCAAAAGGGAAGACCAGAAGCCCGGCGCCGACCGCACCCAGGGTTAACATTAACATCAACCCTAAAGAGACTACTGTCCCCACCCAAATTCCGCTCCATCGCTCTACCATTGTTACCTCCGCAAATTGAGTTCATTCCTAGAACTGTGCAATTCGGATGCCCGATATTTGTCTTGGAAGGCGTAGTGAAATAGCTGAGGAGGGCCACACTCGAGGCGTATGCCGCAACAGTTTAAGACAAAGCTGACCTTGCACGAGGGCGGAATCTTTCGGCATTTAATTTGCAAAACGTATTTCCTAATACGGAGGCAAATTATGACAACACAGGACATTTTCACCCTTATCAAGGCAGATCATCGTGAGATAGATAAGCTTTTTAAGAAGATTGATAGGACGTCGGAACGGGCCACAAAAACCCGGACCCGGCTCTTTGAACAGCTGCGGGATAAAATAGTAGAGCACAGTCACGCCGAAGAAGAGGCAGTGTACCCGCTGCTACGAAAACACACCAAGACAGAGGATATCGGCTACGAGAGTGTAGAAGAGCATTCCGTTATTTCTCATTTGCTCGATAGGATCTCTGTCGTTGCCGTCAGTGAAAAGGAATGGACTGCTGCAGTTACGGTTTTGAAAGAGATGATTCAACATCACGTAGAAGAAGAACAGAGCGAAATGTTTGCGAAGATGCGTCGAACGTTTAGCAAAAACGTTCTCACGGCCATGGCTCAGGACTTCTTGAGATCCAAAGAAAGCTTCTTACAACGTGTTGTGGATGTATTGATGCCCGTAGAACCTACGGCTTGGAATCGAGTAGCTTAAATAACCTTAGTAGTTCGGGTATCAGCTTACCTTTTTCTACGGAGAAGTAAGCTGATGCCGGTAACCACTCAGCTATCTCATTCTCGTTCGTAGCATTTGTGCTTTCGCGGTCTCTGATGACGACGAAATGCGAGCGCGGTGCTGCGCTTCCTCCGTCTTTTTTCGGAGGGCGGCGGCGGTATCTTTGACGTGCCTATCGTAACTCGCTTGCTGTACGAGCTGCTGTAATAATCGTCCGTTAAACACCTTAGATACGTTGGCCAGCTTACCGCTCGAGATCGCCGTGGCGATATTAAGCAAATGGGCATTCAATTCCTGAACGACGGCAAGTCGTCTCGAGTTCACTGAGTCCAAGTGCAGGATGTGGTTCACCTGAACCCCAAGGCCGGTAAGTTGATGGTGTAAAGACCTGAGGACCCTAACCACGCCTATCGATGATAGTCCGGACGAGGTGCTAAAGGATCTCGCGTTATCGAAGATTTGTTGTGCCAGCGCGGGGTTGGCGCCCGGGATGCGGCTAGCCGCCCGGTGGATTTGAGCGAGCAGCTGTGCCACGGCGCCGTCCATGGATCGGGGAATGTACCGGCGTTGGGCGACCGTTCCGAATAAGCGAATGGGGCCTTCGTCAGGTTCGACATCGGGGGGATCGTTGGGCGTAAAGTATCCGGTACCGCCGCCTGAAACTTCGACCCCTAGATGGTAGTAAGGGGTTACTAAATGGTCGTCAGAGGGAGCGGGGTCTCCACTGAACGGAGATTCCCAAGTCCAGCTGTCTTCGATCTCTTCGACAACCACCACTTCATCTCTTCGATAGAGGTAATTGTTCGCGTAATTTCTCTGAATAACCTGGGCTAGGGCATCCAGGCGTAAAGCATGATAACGAAGTGTTTCATCTTTCACTTCGATGCCTGGCTCGATGAGGAATGGGCTGACTTCGGCGCGAGGTTCTTTCATTAAAGTATCAAGACGTGAGGCAAACGCGACAACGTTGCGAAAATCTGAGCCGACAAGGAAAAAACGACCATCGATTCCTAAAGTCGCTCGGTAATCGAAGGTAACATCGACGTTGATGGCGACGTTGTGCCCTGGGTAGATCATGATTCTTATACTAAGGGGAGCCCGGTATTCCTGTTTTTTGTAGCTTCCAAAGGAAACCATGATCTCTTTCACCAAATCTTCAGGCGCCCCGCTTTCCTCAAGCCATAATCGGAAGTGCCCTGAGGTAGAGATCGGATTTCTTTTGCAAAGATTTTTCCATGTCGTTGCATTCCACCACACGCAGGCTTGGGCCATGCTGTACGTGCCGTCAAATTTCTCGGCGAGATCTTGGCGCGTTTGGGCCCGCAGAGAATCTACCCAATCTTCTCTGCCCGGCATTTGGGTGCCCAAGACTAAGCTCTTAAAGAAATCTACTCGAGCGACTTCCCGGATTGAATTTAATACTTCTGCCGTCACCTGAGCGCGGACGGCGTCATCGGGCACGGCCATATGAGAAATGGCCACCAGTCCGGAAAGTTCAGAAATCAAAAAATGCGCGCGGAGCGGTGGGGTTTTGGGCGTGGTACTTTCTTTAAGTTCCACGGCGTCCTTTGCCGAATACAAAGGTAGTGAGAGCTCGCGACTAAAGGGGAGTGTCGTCGTTATGGGTGGTTTGGGAAGGCGGGCGAGTTCGTCCTCGGTGAATTGGCTTCCGTCGGGCTTTTCAATGTGAATCAGCGTCTCGCCCCAAATAAGCCTGCGAAAGCGAACGGCAAGGTTCATTTCGGGAACGGCAAGCTGCAGACCATCCGCTATCTTTCCTGCAATCTCGATATTCTCGGCGACATGCCAAAGCAGGTCTCTGCGGTTTTGAAAGCCTGGGATTTCCCGGTCATAGATTTGGGAAACGTTGGGGATTCGATCCCCCTTCGCTTCCACGATAATAAGTTTGGGGCACTTTCCCAAGGAAGCTTGAAGGATTTCGACTTTAGGGCTGGCAGCAAAGGCAGACAAACCAATCACTAATCCGGCTAGAGCAACTCGGGCAGAACGTAACAACATGGGGGCTTTTTGCCCTAAATTTAACGCCGCCGCTAGCGAAATATGACCAGAAAACTGCTCTTTTTAGTTACCAGCTAGGGCGAGATAGGGTTCGGGAAGAGGCTTTAGTGTCTGCAGCCCCAGAAAATCAGACACATTGCGAGTCGGCCAGTCGTTGGCGTTCTGGGATAAGGCCGAAAGATCATACTCCGTAAAATATTTGGCCTTTGCGCCCAGACGAAATTCTGCGCAGGATCCATCCTTTCGGCTGATATAGAAGGCACGAGGATAGTTGACCTCTTCCCATCCTGAGGAGATGAGCTGGCCCCGATTCCACGGCTTTCGAGTCACGCGGATCTCATTTCTACGAGAAAGAATCGCCTTAACCACGGCACCCTCATCCTGTTTAAGCGCGCGGCGCATCTCTTCGCGCCAGCCCTCTCTGGGCGAGGCCCAGGTCACTTGCGCCACTCGTTTCTCCCAGTCTTTAACCGAAATTTCCGTCGATTGTGCCGGAGGCTCGCACCCTTTTATTTCTAGCTCCATGACATAGCCCTTCAAGGCGGGTCCTGGCTGAATGAAAATGAGCGTCGGAATAATCAGAGCGATGCAACAGGCTACGAGCATTAGCCACTGTCGCTTCGCCGAAACCCCTAAAGCGCTTGAGGCGGCGTATAGCAAGAGTCCAAGAAGTGCGGCTGAAGGTCCAGCCATAAAAAAGCGGAGTAGAGGATCTAGGTTTGCTTAATGGGCCAAAAACATTGGTCCAAAAAATCCCGCGGCAAAG
>JBBQIT010000470.1:0-3730 GCA_038325205.1 Bdellovibrionota bacterium | reverse complement strand
TTCGGCTTCTTCCATTCCTTGTACGGCCTCTGAGAGAAATACTAATCGGTTCGGATCGGTAAAGTTATGCCACATATAAACGTGCGACATATGCACGATGAGTCGCACGCGATCTCGTTCCACTCCGAATTGCGTGATGGAAGTTTCTACTACAGGTCTCAATCCCGAAAGCGCTTGCATCGGGTGGCTGTCGTCCTTGGAGGCTAAATGGCAGGGCCCTGCGAAATAGTGGATGCGAGGGCTATCCACAAAAATGTTCCAGCTTTGACGAGCCAGCGGCTCAGTCATCGGAGAGTAATGAACGGAGCTTGCCTGGAAGACGAGGTCGTTGTGAAGGGGATGAGTGGTGTTTGCCCAAACTAAACGGGGAACTTTATCAAACTTAGGATCGATATCGATCGCATAGGCCACTTTAACTTGCATCGAAGGGGGCAAGGCCGCGGTTACCAAAACCTCATTCGTTCGCATCCCAAGCCGCACCATTCTCCGATCCTCTTCGTTGTAGGGAAGGCTTGCTTGGCGATCCATGTGCATTTGAACGGCTTCGAAAAAGAGTTGGCGCAGCACTCGATTTTCTTGGACGATGTTGCCCAAACCGGATCGAGAAAACTGAGTCGCCTCACGAGGATTATAGGGCTCCCAGAAAGTTCGGGCTGCGGGCGTTACGAGCTCTGGATAATGAGAGAACGGGCGAGATCCCAAACTGACGAGAGCCGTTCGGTAGGCCATGCGCGAAATCTCATTCTGCAATCCCCCCTCGGCCAATAATTCTGCGGTTTCCCCAGTGAAAGACTGATGCCCGCGCTCCAAATGATCCAAAATCCATTCGGCGCAAACGCGTTGGCTGCCAAAAGCCGGGCCGGGCGAAAAAAATCCCCAGAGAATGAAAAAAATAAGAATTCGATTCATTGGATGGCCTATCGATACCACGTAAATGGGGGCGATATCAATGATTGAGCTATAGATATAACTAACTGTAATTGTGCCAATTAATACGATATTCGATTTTAATATGTCGGAACGCGTCATGACAGAGGTTTCGACTGTGGAGCATGATGTCCGCTTTCGGCTTCTTAAGGCGGAAGGGACAGGGGAAAAATATGGCAGCATCGACTGGCAGTGGTGAAATTATCGCGGGCTTTTTAGCCCCACATCCGCCGCATTTGGTTTATGGGGAGAACCCCCCGCAAAATAGGGTGAAGTCTCAAGGCGGTTGGGAGCCTTTACGATGGGCATACGAGCATTGCCGAGAATCTATTCAGCGACTAAAGCCAGATGTGATCCTAGTACATAGTCCCCATTGGACTACGATCGTAGGGCATCATTTTGCGGCCGTTCCCGAGTTGTCCGGTCTTTCGGTCGATCCCATCTTTCCGCATTTGTTTCAGTATGATTATGCGATGAAAGTAGATACGGAGTTAGCCAAACTTTGTTACGAAGAAGCGAAAGCGTTGAAGTTAAACGCGAAGCTAATGACGAATCCCAAATTTCGCGTGGATTACGGGACCATCGTTTCGTTACATATGCTAAATCCCAACTGGGACATTCCCGTCCTTCCTATTTCAGCAAATAATTCGCCATATTTTTTCTCGGACGAAGTCGGGCAGGATCAAATGGTTCGTTTGGGAGAAGCGACGCGAAGAGCGATTGAACGTCGCGGAGTTCGCGCGGTGCTCGCGGCTAGCAATACGCTTTCGCACTTACACTTTAGCAAAGAGCCAAATCCTCCAGAAGACATGAGCCAAGAACACATTCAAAGCATGGCCCAATACCAGTGGGACATGAAAGTGATCGAAATGTTGCGTCAAGGAAAGTTGGATGTGTTAAAGGCCGTCCTTCCGCAATATATGAAAGAGACTTTCGCCGAGGTAAAATCGGGAGCCTTGATGTGGATGCTCTCGGCCCTTGGCTTTCCGACGACGCCTGCCAAACTTCACGGCTATGGAACCGTGATTGGGACGGGCAACGCCGTGATGGAATGGAACCGTGAGGTGGCCGTATGAGCAAGATTCGTTCAGCATTTGTTCCTGGTCTTCCTCAGCTCCTCCCTCCTGAAAAGAGCGAGCCTTGGAAAAAATTAAATCAGGCGATGACGACGTTAGGGCAGGAGGTCCAAAATTGGGGACCCGATCGTATCGTACTTTACAGCACTCAGTGGATGTCGGTTTTGGGAACCTCTTACCAAGCGCAGTCCAGACCTAAGGGTGTTCATGTTGATGAAAACTGGCATGAATGGGGTGACCTTGCTTTTGATTTTCCGGTCGATGCGAATCTCTCGATGGCTTTAGTTAAAGAGACTGAGGCGCTAGGTTATCCGGCACGAACGGTCGACTACGAAGGCTTTCCCATTGATACGGGAACTATCGTTGCGCTTAAATTTTTAAATCCGTTGGGAAAAATTCCCGTAAGCCTCGTGTCGTCATGGGTCTACGCCGATGCGAAGTCGTCCCATGCTTTGGGCGGTGCCGCAAGACGTGTGATCGATCGCTCGGGCCTTAAGACCTTGGTCGTAGCGTCGTCTCTTTTAACAACCCGATATTTCACAGACGAGATTTCTCCCAGCGAAGACAGGGTTTCTTCGCCCTCGGATGATCAGTGGAACCAAAAGATTCTGGGTCTCGTGGAAACGGGCTCTCTTTCGGAAATCGCGGCTTTGGCGCCACAATTCACCATAGAAGCGGCGGTCGACATGCAATTCAACGGGTTTCATTGGCTGAATGGATTTTGGGGAAACACCCAGGTCGAAGGTCGAGTCGTTGCCTATGGTCCGTTGTGGGGAACGGGCGCTGCTGTTTTAGAAATCAAGGCTAAGGGAGACACCAAGTGAACACACGTATTGAACCTATAGAAATTCCGGGAGCGCCGAAGCCTTTGGGAAACTATTCCCATGCTGTGGGTTACGGTGATCTTATTTTTGTTTCCGGGATCGCAGCCCGTGATCCTAAGACGGATCGCATTCCAGGGCTTGTCATGGACGAGCAAGGAAATAAGAAGAGCTATGATATTCGCGCGGAAACGCGAGCCACGCTTGAGAACATTCGTACGATTCTGGAAGCCGGCGGAAGTGGGCTGGACAAGGTTATTGAGGTGAATGTCTATCTGATTGATATGAAGGACTTCGGCGCTTATAACGAAGCCTACTCGGAGTTTTTTACTTCTCATCGACCGGCCCGTACGACGGTGGCGGTTGCCGGGCTTCCCGGAAAGATTTCGATCGAGATGAAGGTCGTTGCGGCCAAATAAAGGGTGGAATGTTAATCGCGGATTTTGCAGCTTGGGAAAAAATGATCACCTCTGGCGAGGCTTTTGAGCCGCCCGAAGAGTTGCGCGCGTGGTTAAGACGCTGGAAGCGCCTTTATATCAACGGATCGTGGAGCGATGGAGCAAGCGGCGAAACCTTTCGCACTTTTAATCCGGCCACCGGCGAAGAGCTTTCTGAGATCTGTCTCGCCAAACGAGAAGACGTGGATAAGGCCGTGGTTGCCGGTAAACAGGTGTTCGATCAAGGCGCTTGGTCGAAGATGCCTATCGCCGAGCGGGCGGGCTTCTTAAAGCGACTGGGCGATCTCATCTTGGTGCACAAAGCCCCTCTCGCCATTCTTGAGTCTTTGGACACGGGAAAACCGATTCGAGAGAGTTTTGAGGGAGATATTCCTCGGGCGGCGCTCAATTTCCATTTTTTTGCAGAGCATGGGCTAAAAGTGGAGCCTACGATAGTTTTTGCCAACGC
>JBBQIT010000469.1:0-3740 GCA_038325205.1 Bdellovibrionota bacterium | reverse complement strand
TAGGGCAGGACCAATTGCCAAGCCAGTGGTTCCCCAAAGTAGGGTCAGGGGAAACGTAAAAAAAAGGCAAACATAGGCGGCAAATAGTAACCAGTGTAGAAGGGCTTTAAAACTCATGAGGGCTTTTCCCCGGCGTTGACTTCGGATTCCTTATTACGCATTCTAGCTGGGTTTTCAAGCAATGGGGAGACGGGAAACACTAACGGTGGAAGCGAAATGCGTGAAAATCTGACGAAATCTCCGTCACCCCAGTCCGTCATCGAACTCAAACTACCCAAAATTACGGCAGTAGCGGTTGAGAATTTTCGCCAAGCGACACGAACCTCCCATTCCGAGGGGATTCCTAAGACTTTTGTCACCCTGTATCGTCGAGGTGAGTTCGATTGGCTGGAACGGCTTCATGTCGATTTTCATAACCTTTTGCACACTGATCAGGAATACGTGTACCTACAACCTCTCAAGGTCGGCGATGAACCTACGGTTCGTACGCATATCGTCGACATGAAAGAGCGTAAGAATCTTACTATTATGACTTTGCACAGCGACATTTTGGTAGGCGAGACGGTGAAAGTAGTCGCTATGACCACCTTTATGATTCGCCAAAGCCTTGCCCCCTTGTCGGGAGCTGCTGAATGAACTGGACCGAAGGACAGACATTGGCTCCTTTGCCTATGCCCGTGATTACTAGGGAACAGCTCGCGCAATATGCCGACGCTTCGGGAGACCACAATCGCATCCATCTCGACGAAGACTTCGCGAAACAGGCGGGATTCCCGTCGGTCATTGTTCACGGCATGATTTCGATGGCCTTTTTGGCCGACTATCTCTCATCTCGATTTCCCGAGATGGAGTATCAAATCAAGCGTTTTAAGACCCGATTTCGAAAAGTGACATTTCCCGGCGATCTCTTGGTTTGCGAGGGAAAAGTGAAAAAGATCAATGACGACGGTAGCCTGGTCATCGCGGCGTGGACTCAAAACCAAAGAGGCGAGACTAGCGCTGAAGCGGAAGCAGAGATCCGGGCTAACCCATCTTGAAAGAATTGACGCATTCTGTTATAAAGTCCTTCTCTTAAGCCAAATCTCCATTGGAGCACGAATGAATTCGGACCGTTCTCGATCAGGTCTCACGCTTATCCCCGGTGGCAAAAGCTTGCCGCCCGAATGGGAAGGGCCAATATCTCGACTGGGTTTGCACTCTCGCATCAAGCCAGTTTCCAATCGGGTTATTATGTTTGTGATTTGCTCAAAGGTCGTACTCCTGGGCACGATCCTTTTTTACTATCTAAAGAAGTAACCTAGCTTTTAAAGATGACTCTTCCGCCCGAGATATCGTAGGGCAATGTCACCAATTTCTGAACCGCTTTTACATACAGACGATGCTCGATGGGGAGCAGCCGTGCGGACAAAGTTTCTTCGGTATCATTCGGTAAAATGTCGCAATATTCCTGCAGGACGATGGGGCCCCCATCTAGTTCGGCGGTAACGAAGTGAACGGTGCAGCCAGTCCTCGTCACTCCACTATCCAGAGCTTGTTGCTGCGCTTTCAACCCTCGAAACGCGGGCAAAATACTAGGATGAATATTGAGCATCCGATCGGGCCAGCGATTTAAGAGGGGGTCGCCTACGATTCGCATGTAACCGGCTAAACAAATAAAATCCGGTTTAAGCGCTTCGATCTGAGTAGCAAGTCGCTCGTCGTACTCCACGCGGTTTCCCTTATTCTCGACAATAAAGGTGGGGACATTAAACTCTCGAGCTCGTTCGAGAGCCGGAGCTTTTGGGTTATGAGTGATGAGACCAACGATCTGAGCATTTGCAATCTCGCCGGAACGGATCCCTTCAGCGAGAGCTTTGAAGTTACTTCCACGGTCGGAAGCCAGAACGACTAATCTTACTGCCATAGAACTTGTGGAGCGTCCGGTTGGTTTTTCTCGATATGGCCTACGACACTCACAGGAATGCTTTCCGCCTTTAGGTCACTCATGAGAGCGTTAAGTGAACTCTCGGCCACGATGCCAATCATGCCGAAACCACAGTTAAAGGTCGACAACACTTGGGTGTCTGAAAGAGCGGCTTTCTCCTGGAACCAGCGAAACATCGGAGGAATATTCCACTGTGTCGATTTGACGACGGCACGAACCTGAGGAGGCAGCACTCGAGGTAAATTCTCTATCAGTCCGCCGCCGGTTAGATGGGCCAAAGCACGAAATTTTCCTAAGCGAGATACTAACCACGGAACATAAATCGTCGTGGGGGCGAGCAGCGCCTCCCGCCAAGTCCGCTCAGGAGCAAAAGGGGTTTTGTCCTCTGGTTTAATATTTTGCGCTTCAACGATTTTGCGAATCAACGAATAACCGTTGGAATGAAATCCGCTCGAGGGGAAAGCGACCAGGACATCACCTGCCGTCACCTTTTCCGGTTGAAAAAGCTCCGAGCGATCGGCGACTCCAACCGAAAATCCCGCAAGGTCGAAATCTTTGTTGGCGTAAAGCCCCGGCATTTCGGCGGTCTCTCCGCCAGCTAAGGTGCAGCGAGAGATTTCACAGGCTTGTTGGATGCTCTTCAATAGAGTTGAAAGCTGGGCCTCTTCCAATTTTCCACAAGCGTAGTAGTCCAAAAACAATAAAGGTTTCGCGCCCGCGCACAACAGGTCATTCACGTTCATCGCAAGGAGGTCAAAACCCAGGCCGCTTATCTCATTCCAATCTAGGGCCAATTTCAGTTTGGTCCCGACGCCGTCACAACAGGTGACCAGCACCGGATCTTTGGAGGTCCCGACAAAATCCTTCAACGAATAGCAGGAAGCGTACGGCCCAATCCCCGAGATCAGGTTAGGATCTTTGGGGCGGGATTTTAAAAAGCCCGCGAAGTTTTCCAGGATGTGATCGGCTTTATTCGGGTCGACTCCAGAATCCTGGTAGGTCGTAGGTTTCATTTAGACGGGCCTCGCTGAAATTCTTTGGGGACTACGCAGGTACCCGACGCTTTGGCGACGACAATGGGGGTTTTAAGCACTCTGGCAGCGCTTGCGGAGACTTTTGGCTCAGGTTCGATGACCTTTTTAGCTACGAAAGTCATCGCTCGGGATGTCCCACCGACCTTGGTAATTTCGCCTTCCACTTCGAGATAATCGCCGGCGTAAACAGGCGCCAGGAACTCGACGTCGCTGTAGGCTCGAAACAGCCCTTCGTCACCATCGTTAAGAATGAGTAGCTCGGTCGCTACGTCGCCAAAAAGCTCCAACATCTTGCTTCCTGACACTAAATTGCCCCCATAGTGGGCGTCTGCCTGACTCATTCGGATGCGGAGTTTCGCGGTAACGGCCATGGACTCTCCTTAGAACAATTGAGGAAAAGGCGCATCTTAGCAGGGGAGTAGGGGAAGTCAAAGGAACGGGGTGGCTCTATCGAGAGCGCTTAAAATTCCATTGGTTAGTATGAGATAACAACCTTTTTTCCTTGACGATGAGCGGCTCGTTTCTTAGATTGCCCTCTTTGGAGAACTGAAGTGGAAAACGCAATTCTGAGTCAAATCAATAAAGCGCAGCAGAAAAAGCGCCCCAAATTTGCTGTAGGCGATCGGGTTAACGTGCATGTCCGTTTGAAAGAAGGGGACAAGGAGCGCGTTCAGGCCTTTAGAGGTGTCGTAATTTCGAAGCACCCGAAATCGGGAGCGGGCCCTAGCGCTACGTTCACGGTTCGGAAGATTTCCGAAGGCGTAGGCGTCGAAAGAATTTTC
>JBBQIT010000468.1:0-3741 GCA_038325205.1 Bdellovibrionota bacterium | reverse complement strand
CCAATTAAAGTCTATGATCACAGATGCTTATGTCTGACCCTTACATTTCCAGTTTATCAAACCGGGTCGCGTTGGCGCTTCTCGCCGGCGGGGGCACGGGTGCTGATGCCGGAGGCTCTGGCTCACGCACGGTTGCCGTTTTGGCTGCGATTGGAGCGGTTGTTGGCCTCGGGGCCGCCGCTTTAGGCGCCACGGGTGGTGGCGTAATTAAGAACTGATCACGTTTAATGTTTTCTGGTAACGCTTCACCTTGAAAAGTGCAGATCTGAAAACGAATCTCTTTTTCCAAAGTAAGCTCTCGCAAACTTCCGGCGCCTTCTAGAAAGATACAGTCTTCCATCACCAATTCGTCGTCTAAGGCGACGGGCCGGGCAAAACTGAATCGGCAGCTATCGAAGGTGCAGCGAACAAACTTGGTGTGCCGAAAAGTACAGTCTTCGAAAACGACGCCCTTAAAAAAGCAATCGGTTAGGGTAACAAAGACAAAATCACTTCTAACGATTTGAGAATCGATAAAGCGAGCACCCACAATCGTAGACTGAGCCGCATTCAAACCGACCACCGCACTTTGTATACTCATCAACCCTTGAAGATTACGTTCCACAAGGTGTCCGCGCCCAAGTTGCGTGCGAAATAGAGGGCCTCCGGTGGCGACGACAGAAAGGTCGTATTTATCCGAGGGACTTTCTGTTTCTACGTTGTAACTCATGCTAGGTTTCCTTTCATGGGCGAATCGCCTCAATATCCATTCGCGGCGTCGCACCTGCGGCTACGATATGACAGGACTTAATGAGATAAGCCCCTTCGTGGGAGCTTGATATCGAGCCCCCCTTAATGCTTAAGCGATCTCCCGGCGACCCCACAGGCTCGAAAGTCGACATTCGCAACCGTTCTTGTTCCATTAAGCGTTTCGAAAGCTGATTACGAACTAACTGTTCCCCCGACTCGAAATGGTAGTTTTCGTTGACGTGAGCTTCAAAACTTCCCTTGGCATGCTTCCAAGAAGTCTTCTCTCGGAAACTGCTATGGTCACGAAAATTACTTAGCGGGCTATAGAGATCCGAAGCGCTCATCCGCTTTTCCTTGGACTCGAGATTCTGTTGATCAAAATAACGAAAATTGACTTGCGAGTAGTAATTTCCGGCGGCCTGGGAGTGATTTAGGCCGGTGACCATGTGCTTCGCATCGGTATCGACGTCTTTCACGTGACTTCCCACTTTAAGAAAAGAGATCTGATCGCCAGAAGCTTTAGCGAAAAAATAAAATCCAAACTCGTGTGAGAGCTCTAAGAGGTGGTCAAAAAACGAAGGTCCCGTTAAGTTGAGCGACGGAATGCTCTCTCCAAAATTCCCGATATAGCGCGCCGATAGGCCAATTTTGCTTGAGATCTTATCCAAACATTCCTGCAAGGTCTGTTGTTTGAAGAACAGGTTTTCGTGCGCCTTTCGCGCGGCAAACAGAGAGTCATGATACGTGAGACGAATGCGGTGCGCGTCTAGGTGCGAAACTTCGGAGAGATGTCCTTTAAAAAAACTTCTGTCAGCCCAAGTAAATCCCGCCTCTTGAGGGATATCACGAGAGCTTAACGAGCTGGATTCATGCGCAGTGACCCCAACGATAGCGATGAGCGAAGCGCTTTGATCTAGACCAAGGTGAACTTCGACCGAGGACACCCGTTTCGAAAGCTTTCCCGAGCCTAAGTCCCAGTGAAAAGTAGGCTTACTTTGTGATTTCTCAGCGGGCATGGACTGTCGCTCCTTGAGAAAAAGCTAGGGGAGAGTGTTTCAATTTTCCATTTACCATAATCTTCATCCCGGCTTGCTCGGCCGCTGTCGATAACAAGAGGACTTCGTCGGGATTGGCATTGGTCACCTGACGGGCTCTCGGATCAATATAGTAGGTCATCAAATTCAGGTAGCCCGTGTACTTGATTTCCGCCAAAGCACGAACTACGTCGAGAGAATCCTCTAGAAAGCCAGGCATCATCAAATGCCGGACCAAAAGCCCGTGCGTTAGTTTCCCCGAATCGTTGTAATGCGAAAAACCATGCGTCTTTATGAAAAGTTCAATCGAACGTTGCGCCGTCTTGCCATAGGTTTGCGGGAGATTCACTTTCCCGGCCGACTCCCCGCTATACACCTTGAAGTCGGGAACGATAACATCTCCTAAAGAAGCCATTCCATGAATGGTCTCCGGGCCTTCGTAGCCGCTAATCTTTAAGACTAAAGGCAGTAAGCGACCGTAGTTGAGCTTCAGCTTCATGAGGGGTCGCGAAAGACTCGGCCAAAAATGCGTCGGAGAAATCAGGTTTAGATTGCGCGCCCCGCGCATCACTAATTCTTCCACCAGACGCGTGAAAGCGTCAGCGGTGTAATCCGTACCTATATTGTGGACGCTGGTCTCGGGGGTGTAGCAAAAATTGCACGCCAAGTGACAGCCGGTGAACGTGATCATCCCAGAGCTTTGATTGCCTTCTACAATCTTCTCTTCGCCCAGGTGGATTCCACTCTTATAAATTTTCATCGGCTTCATGGGCTGCCTCCGGAAAATACTTCTCTAAAAGGGCTCGCACCTCGTCCCACATATCGGTGACTACGAGATCTCCGTCGGGCTTAATATAGATGCGAGTAAGCACCTTTTCCGACTTTGATGACGAAGTAACAGTTATGGGGGAAGTCGTACTCATGATTCGGTTTCACTCCCTACTGATTGGGTTTCTTGAGCCGTCTGGTAAAAGCTATCTTTGTAGGTTTTCTGGGCGATCGTACCCAGAGCGGCTTCAAAGGGAGCGGTCATGGCTTCGCACTCTTGACCGACAGCACCTTCGACGCTGACGCTGACTTCGCCTTCTTCATTGATCTGAAATTTGATTTTCTTTACCATTGCGTCACCACCATCTCGATGTTTTCATTTTCTTCGCTTTCGACACATTGGATGTCATAGCCTTGAGTCTTTGCGATCTCTTCGATGGCCGTTTTTGCGTAAGACCGTTTTAGCTGTTTTGCGAACTCTTCCTGAGTTATGCCCGCAACCTTTGGCATGAGTTCCCAATCGCCTACCAGCTCATAATTTCCCGCTTCGTCTTTCACGAAGCCGATATCGTAATGGGTCTTGGTTAAAATCTTAAATTCGGCGGGAAGGGTGGCCCCAAAGTAGCCTCGGACTTGCTGGCCTTCCTCGTTATCGACGATAGTATGGCCCATCGCGAGTAATGCTTTCTTGAGCACTTGCGTATTGGAGAGCTTGGTCTTCACTTCAGAAAAATGCGACATTAGAGTCTCCTCTTTTCGAGCCGGACCGGACTAGAGAGATCCATAAAGGGTGGTGCTTTAGTCACGGGCTCTTTGGGATTGGCTACGGTGACAGAGAAACCCGACGGAATTAATTGTTGAGCGTTATGCTTAAACTCGGAGATGCGATGATCGGTCGAAGGATTCTTCAATTGAATGAAAACCAAGCGGTGACCATCGGACGGCTCTATCGCTTCGATCGGGAACGTCTGGCCTGCTGTCAAACGATCTCTTCGGGAAGGTCTTCCCCGCGTGGCAGTAACCTCACCAAAATAGAGGCGTGCTAACCGTTCCAAAGCATACAAAGAGCCCCTATTTTCGAAGAGCGTCGGCATAAGATCAAAAAGCTCTGTGATTTCGGAATCCCCGAGTCCCTCGTAAACAAAGCCGTACATGGTCAGCACATTTCTCTGCTGACCCACGTCGAAGAAACGAGGGTTGAGAGAGTAGG
>JBBQIT010000467.1:0-3743 GCA_038325205.1 Bdellovibrionota bacterium | reverse complement strand
TAAATTTCGAATCGATAACATAACTCTCCTAACGTCTACTAGCCTACACTGCCTTCAAGGCTCACTCCGAGAAGCTTTTGCGCTTCTACGGCGAACTCCATGGGCAACTTCAAAAATACTTCTTTGCAAAATCCGTTAATGATCATTGAGACAGCATCCTCTTGCGAAATGCCTCTTTGTCGACAATAGAACAGCTGATCTTCTCCGATTTTAGAAGTCGAAGCTTCGTGTTCTACCTGCGATGAATCATTCTTCACTTCAATATAGGGAAAGGTGTGAGCCCCGCACTTATCTCCCAATAGTAACGAGTCACATTGAGAATAGTTTCTGGCGCCGACCGCCCCTTTTTGAATTTTTACTAGTCCGCGGTAAGTATTCTGTCCCTTACCTGCCGAAATCCCTTTGGATACGATGGTGCTCTTGGTGTTTTTCCCAAGATGAATCATTTTCGTTCCGGTGTCCGCTTGTTGGTAATGGTTCGCCAAAGCTACGGAGTAAAACTCGCCTACTGAATTGTCCCCTTGAAGAATCACGCTTGGATACTTCCAAGTGATAGCAGAGCCCGTCTCTACTTGGGTCCACGAAATCTTTGAGTTCACGCCCTTGCATTTCCCGCGCTTGGTCACAAAGTTGTAAATTCCGCCTTTGCCCTCTTTATCACCGGGATACCAGTTTTGAACGGTCGAGTACTTAATGCTGGCGTTATCGGCTGCGATCAATTCCACGACTGCGGCATGAAGTTGATTCTCGTCTCGCATCGGAGCCGTGCAACCTTCAAGATAACTTACGTAAGTGTTCTCTTCTGCCACAATCAACGTTCTTTCGAACTGCCCCGTCCCTGCGGCGTTGATTCTAAAGTAAGTCGAAAGTTCTAGCGGGCATTTCACTCCGGCGGGGATGTAACAAAACGATCCGTCGGTGAAGACAGCAGAGTTAAGAGCCGCGTAAAAGTTATCGGTGTAAGGAACGACGGTGCCCAAATGCTTTTTAATGAGCTCGGGGTGATTCTTTACCGCTTCCGAAAAGGAGCAGAAGATAATTCCCATCTCGCCCAGTTTCTCTTTAAACGTTGTCGCAACGCTTACGCTATCCACCACAGCGTCGACGGCAACTCCACTCAACCGCTGCTGTTCGGCAAGAGAGATTCCAAGCTTATCGAACATCTTAAGCATTTCAGGATCGACTTCGTCCAAGCTCTTTGGTCCGTCGCCTTTTTTCTTAGGTGCCGAATAGTAGCTAATCTCTTTAAACTTGATTGGGGGATAGTGAACGTTAGGCCAAGTCGGCTCGGTCAACGTTATCCAATGTCGATAGGCTTTTAAACGCCATTCCAGCATGAACTCCGGCTCGTTCTTTTTGGCGGAGATCATTCGGATGATGTCTTCACTAAGTCCCGGTGGAATGGTCTCGGCTTCAAAGTCCGAGGTAAACCCGTACTTGTAATCCTGATTGGCGATATCTTGAATGGATGTTGGTTTTGGCTTCATGTTGTCTTTCCTAAAGCGATAGAGAGTCGAGGCCTTGGCGAGGCCGAAGTGACCATGTCTGCGAGAGTGAGCTGTTCGAGCGCCTTACGGACTACGACGTTAATCTTTTTCCAATGGGTGCGTGTGGGGCAGACGGATTCCATGTCGCATAATCCCACTTCGATCGCACTGCATTCGGTAACGGCAATAGGTCCTTCCAAAGAGCTAATAATCTCGGCGACGGAGATGTCGCTGGCCGACTTAGCCAAACGGTAGCCGCCGGCAACTCCCCGGTGCGACACCAAAAGGTCGGCACGAGATAATAGCTTTAAAATCTTACTCACCGTAGGTAACGGAAGTTTCGCCGAAACGGAGAGCTCTCGCGCATTCATCGCGGAGGCTTGCTCTGCCTTGGCAAAGTGGGACAAAAGGACGATCCCGTAGTCGGTCATTTTACCGATTCGAAGCATTTATAAGCTATACCCCTTAAATAGTACAAAAGCAGTACTATATTAGGTATCTTTGCCTCGAAATCAATCAGTTTTTTGGGAGAATGAGTCGACTGACGCTTGAGAAGGATGCGGGATGCGCCGCTTGAGCTAGGAAGGAATACCTAGGAAAGATAGACATTTGCCATGAGGAGACCCTCATGGCAAGTGCCTATATCAACCAATTAGTGCTTTCGCTTGTGGTGGTGGCGTTTTGAGTGGTGTTTGCCCGAATGCGCTAAATGCGACGGGCGAGCCTTGGGTAAAAAACTATTGCTGGGTTGAGCCGAGATAGTCGGCGGAGCGATCTGATTAATCCCGTTTGGCGTCGCATCGGCTTGAGAAAGACTTGCTCCCCCACCAAGACCAGGCGGCAACGTCACACTATTTAAATCTTCAGGTCGGGGATAGCCCGGAACTGGATTCGTAGAAATTTCATTTGCTGCTTTGATCGCTTGCACCTTCTTGGTGCACCCAACAGCGACGACAATGCTAACGAGAATAACAAAACCGAATTTTAGTAAACGCATGTAGAAAATCCCCCTTTTCCAGATCGCAGCGGTTGCTGCTATCTGGCCCAGCGGAATCCTAATGCAATCGTTCGACCAGTTTTTTTGTGCCTGTCGGTCAGAACGGAAGCTAAGAAAGGACAATTCTCGTCACTGGCGTAGCAAAGATTGTCAGAGGCGCAGGTTAACCCCAAGTGGCGTCGGTGTTCCAGACGGCGCCCTAGTTGCGGATCGTACCTAAAAATCGAGGCTACAAAAACTTAGGATCATACTCTTCATATTTTCTTCACGATCGCTGCGCTTAAAGAAAGAAAAGCCAGGACATTGGCACCACAGTCCTCTGCGAGACTCGATAGAGTGCAGGAGAACTGATGGAATCTATAAAATCTTCAAAATTGCTTACCCTTTTCGCCACTCTTTTCGTGGCAAGCGGACTTGTGATCGGGTGTGGTGGTGGCGGGTACGATCCGATGCGGCCAACAGCCACGCAGTCGGGCCCGGGTAGCGGAGGCTCTTCCACTCAGACGCTTGCGACTTTATCTATCACCGAAGGTCCCACCATATATATGGGTTCGGTAGGTCTTGGTTCTACCGTGACCACCACGTACCATTTAGCTAATGCAGGCCAAACGGCAGCGACGGCTATCGCAGGCCAATTTCATATCGCTGAATTTTACTTCGCTGGAGGCAGTTATCCAGGTACTGGTGGTTCCTGCGGTTCAAGTTTGGATGGCGGACACTTCTGCACGATCGCCATCTCGTTTACTCCCGCGGCGATTCCCTTGGTGAGCTCGCCTTTAGATCTCGCTTACAATAATGGATCCGGCAGTGTCTCCGTAACGGGTCCGACCTTCTCTGGGCAAAGCTTCGCCCATTAGACGGCTAAAGACCTAAAACCAACTTTAGCTGGTTGTTCACAGTGTGAACAAAACCTCGATAATTCCTTAAATCTAGTCGGAATCAGGCTTTAGCTCTGTAGCGATGAAATCGAATAATTGCTATTCTCCCGCCATACCAAACAGGGAGTATGTCGTGAAAAAAGCCTGCGCTATGTTGCTTTCGCTCGTCGTCTTAGTCGCGTGTCAAAAGTCCGTGCAAAATCCTAGGGCAAAGGCTCCGAGCGAACCGGGAATTGTCATGGCGGGAAACTTTTCTTACCATTACGAAGCAATGACCTACTACGAGGGCTGGACGGTCGATGCTAACGATCGCAACTCGTCGTTTTGGGTTTCGTACTGCGAATCTGAGCCCAAGCTACCCTCAGGACTTACCCTACAACC
>JBBQIT010000466.1:0-3754 GCA_038325205.1 Bdellovibrionota bacterium | reverse complement strand
ACCCCAGCCCTTCTTCTCGTAGGTTCTAATGTACTGACCCCTATCGGATGGAAATCGGCAGTGCTTCCCCTAGATAGCGAAGTTAAATTCTCAGGACTTGATCCGATTAAGCGGCCTCTTAATGGGTATATCGATGGTGTTTTTCAGGGAGCGATTCAGCATATGAAAGCTCGCTTGAGTCATACGGCTTCGGTGGAATTGGTATTTGACCCTGCCCACGACCCTGCCGAAAAGCTCGCCCGCATCCAATTTCCTCGTGAGTCCTAAAATGACAAAAAAAAATCGGTCCCGAACCCTTTTGGGGCCCAGGACCGATAGGGTGTGACTATTCTCAAAACCAATATAGATCACCTGAATCATTAGTAAAAATTATATGCATGGATTGCTGCGATAGCGAAATTTAATGACACAACGAGACACACAATCTTGTCATTGTCAGTAAACTCAGTTGTTTACCTTAAGTAATTGACGCGCACAGCCAATCATTTCCTGACAATTATAAGGTCGACAAGGCTACGGGGATCAGGCAAAAACTGCCGGATGAATTGGGATAGGAAAGTAGGTAGGAGGATTGGGCGCAGGGGTCTGCCCTTCGTAGCGCTACTTCTGCTTGCCCTCTCGTTTTGTCCCACACCGACCCTCGCTGACCCCACCGACGATGAGACCCCTGCCGGACGTGGTGAAGTTCAAGAACTGTTAAGTCCGGACGATACTCTCGATTTAGAAATGGTCGATGTCGGCACCGTCGTCCAAGAAGCTCAGCTCAATCCCGACTATAAAAATTGGGAACCAGCTTTACCGCTGCCCGATACCGCGCGACTTATGCGCAACCAGTCTCAACTTTATCTGAACAGAATTGAATCAGAGGCCGCGAGTCGCGGACTTGTTCTGAAGGATTCGGTCATCACGCTGGTTCAGCGAAGTGCTATTTCCGATACTCGCACAGCGAAATTAGCCGAATTTTTAGTGAAGCGCGGAATGAATGTTGTAGTGGTTCGTCCCGGTACGAAAACAACGACACCAAAAGCCCGCTGGTTAGAGCGCGCGCGCCGCAAAGAACATTTCCTGTTCCAACTGAGAAAAGCGGTCACCGAGACGCCTTCGATAAACGATCAGATTGAACGTGGAGTCGTCACCGATGGCCAGGTCGACGAATTACTCGCCCAAGCCAACAATAACTTCGATGTTATCTTTGGCGATCGAGCCGAGCCGCATTTCACGGGCATGATGCTCCTAAGCGGGAAAGACTTCTTGGACCTTTTTGGCCGATACCTTCGCCCCTACATGAGTTCGAAAACGGGACTCTTCCGTACCTGGAGAGGTCTTAATGAAGAAGGCCATTGGAACGCGCGCTTAAATTCGCTGGAGCTGGGTTTTGCAATCTATGGTTTCTGCCTTCTGTACAATGTTACCTATCTAAATTTCGTGGACAAGATGCCTAACGCCGAGCTGGGCGCCTTGGTCGCTGGAATTTTTCAGGCTTTCTGGACCTATTGCAAAAGGGCGGGAGCGGAAGCTCATACTTCGCGCATGGTCTTCAATGCCACCACCAAGCGGTACGAGCCTGATCCCTATTTCTTCTCGCTCTCAATCTTTTCAAATAGTCTGCTCGCCACTTTCGGAGCGGCCATGGTGGCCCAGGGCGGAATGCTTAGCCGGGTGGAAACTTTGTGGCTGGGTGCTCTGTGCGCGGGCGGCGTGTTCGTGAAATACCTTCCAGAAATGATTCTGGCCAGACACTCGAGGAAATCAGACGGCACTAAATCTACCGATAGCGAGGAGCATGCCCCGGAATATACGGCCCTCCTCGGACAAGGAACAGGAGTGCCGCTTAAATATCTACAAACCAGCGCGATGTTTGGTTCGAGTCTCATTCCCCAGATTACGTACTGGACGGCGATAGCCGCCAGCTTTTCCTATTTCGTAGTTCAGCAACTCATGTGGAAACGACCTGGGGCTCCGGAATACCCCAGGTGGGGAACCTTCAAACATAGATCCAGAAAACTGTACGAACAGACAATGGCATGGCTCGGCGCCAAGGATACCGAACTTTGCGGTATCGAAGTCTATCTTGAAGGCATGACGCCCTACGAACTAGAGCTGCGCGAGGCCACGAGAGTAACCAAAAACGGCGAGCGAAAAGCGGCGACGGAAGCGTACCTGAGAGAGGTACCCCTGCTAGTCCCGCACTAACCGGTGCTTTATCGATAATAACGGTAGATCTTGACGAAACGGGGGTTCCCTCGATAGAGGTACCCGGTTCTATTTTCAACGCGCGTGGGTGGGTGATAGAAGGAGCTGAAGTATGAAGAATCGCCTTGCCCTGTGGTTAGTTGTCATTAGCACTCTCTGGTTCCCAACCTCTTTCGCTGCTAAAGAAGCGGTCTTCGTCTACGTAAGTTTAGATGAAGAGATTGCGCAAAAATTCATTGCCGCTTTCGAACACGAGACTGGCATCAAAGTAAATTTCGTAAGATTATCCACTGGCGAAGCCGTCGCTCGTATGGAAGCAGAAAAAAGTAACCCGCAAGCCTCTCTCTGGCTTGGTGGAGTGGGCCTTGGCCACTCCGAAATGAAAGCCAAAGGATTAAGCATTCCGTACAAGGCCAAAGGAGCCGAAGCGCTCGCGGCGAAGTACCGAGATCCGGAAGGTTATTGGAACGGCTTGTATCTAGGCATTCTTTCTTTCGTAACTAACAAAGAATTCTTGAAGAAGAAAAACCTGACAGCACCCCAAGTTTGGGCCGACCTTTTAGATCCTAAGTGGAAAGGAAATATCCAAATTCCTAATCCGGGAACCTCTGGCACGTCTTACAATTTGATGACGACTCTCATTGCCAAAGACGGTGAGGATAAAGCTTTCGAGTATCTTGTGAAACTTCATCCCAATGTTTCTCAATACACGCGCTCCGGATCGGCTCCGGCAAAAAACGTTGCTTTGGGTGAGACCATCGTAGGAATCGGTTACGCTCATGACATCTTAAGACTCATTCACGATTCGAAATCTCCGCTTGAACTCATCTATCCTAAAGATGGAACGGGTTACGAAGTGGCTTCGATGTCACTAATCAAAGGTGGCAAGGAAACCGAGACCGCGAAGAAACTAGTCGAATGGTCGTACACTCAAAAAGCCGGTCAGATCTTAGCCGATCATTACATCGTTCCGCTCAAAGCGAAGGGAATAAAAATTCTCCCAGCTTCCGTATATCCGAAAGACTTAAAACTTATCGATTCTGCGATCGATTGGGCCGGAAAGAATAAACAGCGCCTCATCGACAAGTGGAACGAACAGGTGAACCACTAGTACCTTTTGAGAAAGTAGCCAACTCGCGCTGCTTTACAGTAAACTTAGCGCTATGCGGATTCGTTACGTCGTAGTGTCTTTGGTTGTGGTGGCGGGAATTGTTTTGCTTTGGATGAAGCCTTGGCGACATGAAGCGGCGCCCGAGGTTGAAACCACGCAGCCTCACGTAGAAAATAATGCCCTGCCCGCGGCTCGGGCTAAACAGCAAGCTTTTTACGAATCGGCACGCGAGCCGATCCCTACCGCCACGCTTGATCCGGCTATTTCACAGGCGTGCCGGGATCTGTGGTTAGACATTCGAAAGATCAATCTGGGAGATAAAAACGTTTTTGGCGGGGAACATTTCCAAGTTCCCGACACTGCTCAGTGCACCGGACTTCCCCAGAACTTGGCCGAGCTGCAAAAAGGAGTGCTAGCCAATTGCGGTGATCCCGCCGTCCCCATTACCGA
>JBBQIT010000465.1:0-3772 GCA_038325205.1 Bdellovibrionota bacterium | reverse complement strand
AATGCAGATAAGCCCAACGAATACCGAGCGGATCCGATTGAACTTGTTGCTGCTTGGATCCGTCGTCTCCAATCGATACGCGACCTGAGGCTTACCCGCTCCAGAATCGCTCCGACCATTGGCGAAGAAGGCATTACTTTGCGTCGCGATCAGCTCATGGTGTACGAGCTAATGGGAATGGAAGAGTTGGAACGCGGCCAGGGCTTAGCGTTCGCTTTTGAACGGGCGATATCGCTCCCTCCAACAGACGACGAGTGGTTTGATGATTTTCAATTCCGCCTGAGCAATCATGCAAGCGCTCTGACTCAATCGACCGCCCATCATCATCGCGAGCTAGACACTTATTATCGCACGCATTTGCAAACGAAAGACTGGCCCGACGTAAACGAAATGGATTATGACCACATCAGTTCAGAGGCTGCCAAGGCGCTCTATCTGATATCGCAGCACTACTTGAAAAAGCCGTATAAAGCCGTCGTTGAGGACTTTTTGAACTTCTGCGTCCTTTCTGGCGAATTCGACCCTTCGGGTAAAACGATTGACCCGTGGGATTCGAACGGAGAAAGACTTTGGCAAACACTCGCCGATTATCTCGATTCGATCGATCCGTTGAGAAAAGTCACGAGCGAGCAAACCCTAATCCAGTTTTTGACTAGGCGTTTGCCCCAGTAGTTCGGTTCTGTGAAGGTACGGCCTCACTTTGCAAAACTTCGCGCAAAGTGAGGCCGCATGTTTTATTGTGATTGCGAAACGTCAGTCCGCGGCGATAGCGCCTTGAGCTTCACCATCGCGATTGAAGTAAAGTGTGCAAACATGTTCGGCAGTTTCCACGATCTTGTGACCGACGATCTTTCCGCCGCGTCGGATGAGACATTGGATGTCTTTACCCTTTTGAACATGGTTGTTAGATTTAGCGGTGATACCGCCTTCTTTCAGAAGGTCTGCGATCGATCCGGCAGCATTTCCCGAAATAGTGACCGTCCCCAAAGTCTTTTTGGAATCTTCAAAGTAATCAACCTCTCCGGTGGAATCTCGCACGACGAGGCCTCCGGTTACCGGTCCGGGCTTAGCTACCGATAGTGGCACGATCATGTCTTGCGTGACTTCGCCCTTTCTATTTACAGCGAAAGTGCAAGTGGCGACCGTCTTGCGGTGTTGTTGCAAAGCTTTATGGAACGTGCCCGGAAAGGGCGTCGAGAAGCAGACGACTTGTTTGCCTTCCACTTGAGAGGCGTCTCCCGACGGTGTTACCTGTTTACCGACTTGAGCCAGTAGCTGGAAAAGAGCGTTGGATGAGTCGGGTCCGATATTAATCTGAAGACCTATCAAAGGACCACCCAGCCCTGAGGTCAGCCGATGCGCTATTGCCGTACCTAGGACGGGCTCAATTTCTTTTGCCTTTTCTGCAGCTACTGCTGCGAACGTCAGAGTAGAAATCACGAGTACGAACCATTTCATGAGAGACCTCCTGTAAACCCTGATCCCTATGAAGCTTGCGACTCCACGTCAAGAACACACCCCTGATTTGGACTCGCTTTATATAAGATTGGCGCAGTCTATCGCCGCAATTTTAGAAGCTTTTCCCGCATAGGTGACGGGAAAGAGAAGGAGCAAGAACGAAAAAAGCAGCCACATGAGAGTTAGATAGCACAACTATTGGAATCGACGAGCCTCAAACCCTTATTCCTCGCTTCTGACGTCCCACTTATGCTAATAGCCTCCTTCCAAACGGGCTAGGGGCGCAAACGATAGGGGTAGGTAATGATTCGTTTTTCGCTTCTCAGTCGCCAGTTGCAAGTGATTGGCTTAGTTAGCTTTTTCATAGTGAGTGTTCCTGCCCATGCAGAATTTGGTTGGTTGCGGGGCTGTGCCCGAGCGGTAGTGAGCACCGTGCGCTACGATATTGGCGGTCTTGCCGCTACCCCGTTAATCACTCAACCCTCGAAGCCTCAGTTCGGACGAGTGAGTGCGTTAACGGTAAACGCCACCGAAGTATTTTCCATTCCGACTGAAAATCCGGGGACCCGGGCCTGGAGAACTTCTCCTCACGACAATATCATCGTGGTGTTAGGCAACGCCGTCCGTGCCGTTTGCCAGCACGTGGACCCCTACTCAAATGGGATGATGTCTACGATTGAGATCGACGAGCAGGAAGCGCTGTATGGGGAGCCCACGGGTTTGGAAGATGATTTCGCTCGGACCGCCATAGAAAGCTTCGTTAGTGCTTACAGTGGCCGAGATCGGGAGCTACATGCTCAGTTGAATCAAGGAAAGCGCGTCACCATCATCGATCTACAAAATGTTGGTAAAAAAAGGGTTAACACTAAGGTCTCCCTCTTTCTCGTCGAAGGCGTGTATTTCGTACTCGAATTTGAACGTCCTCAACAGATCGCTTCCGAGAATCTCTGGTTTCGGCTCCAGAAAGATGTGTTCGAAGGAAAAGGACCCATTCCAAAAACGGTGCACGGACGTGCCGTGATGCCGATACTCGCGGGACTCTCCAGAGAGGAACGCGAGCGTTACCTTCAATCTCTTTTTTCCGAGATACAGGAAGTTATTTCCCATCGAATCGCGTGGGACGACTCCCCCGCAGAAATTCTCACAGGCTTTGATCGCGCTTCTATCAAAGAGGCGACTTATCAAATGCTCCGACAACGGGCCATGCAGCGTTTCTTTGAGTGGGAAGTTAGAAGAGCCGACTTGTTCGAACCTATCCTCCCGTTGAAACAGGTTGTGGCGGAGAGGCTTTCAAAAAGCGGAACCTATCCTGAGACACTCTCCCAACTTCTGGCATTTATCGACAATACTCCCGGCTGGATCAGTCAGAAAGCGAAGCTGAAAAAGGCGGTAAGAGAGAATTGGACGAGAACTCAGAAAGAGAACATCAAAGCCAATATCCCGTTTCGCGTGGAAGCACGCTCTGCTGACCAAGTGATGGTAACCGTGTCCGGCGAAATTTATGGACACTCCCTTTTGCTTACAGATGCCGGGACAATTGATACGGACGGCGCGAAAATTAATAATCAAACCGGTATGAGAATCGAAGTGACGCCGTTACATCCATTTGGAGACGATCAGCCTACCCTGCGCCAGGTTCAAGCTCTTGGCGTCTATCTAGAGCAAAAGATTGCCGGCGAGATTCGGTGACCAAAAGAAGTTTGGGCTAGACGATCTAAAGATTTATTGAGTAGTCAGTCGCTCACTCTCAGTCCAGAGCCTCGCCCAGATGGCTTTGTCATAGGAATCTGAAGAAGACTTAATTTCCTGATCCCCGGCGAAATAGGCCGCGGTCCGTCCATTGAACTTAGGATCCAGAGCAAGACTAGCAAGTTTTCTACCGGCTCCCTCGGGAGTGTCGACATTTGGCGTGTACGTTCTAAGCAAGGGCAGAAGATGCGGAAGTATCTTGTGCCACAGAAAGCCGAAAACAGCTCCCCCCTCCCGCGCAAGCCCCGTTCCTGGCATTAGACCAGGATCAAACGCAAAGACTCCGATTTTTGGTTTAGACGCCTTCAGTTTTTCCGCCAAAGCATAAGCAGTGACGACATTGCACAACTTCGAGGTCGAATATCTTTTTTGACTTACCTTCAACGGAACTTTTCCCGATTCTTTGGGATATGCGAGAAACTGGGTGAGCGCTTCACGAACCCCACCTTCCATTTTCGGCACACTTCGGCGTAGTACAGCGAGGCTTAACAAGGACGTGCGCCGTGCAATGGTTTCGGCTTCGGCAACGTGTGGACGATTCCGATCGGGTCAATAGACTTGCTCT
>JBBQIT010000464.1:0-3801 GCA_038325205.1 Bdellovibrionota bacterium | reverse complement strand
GGATGGCCCATCGCGGTCGTCTTAACGTCTTGGCGCATATTCTGGGCAAGCCCTACGAATATACCTTTAGTGAATTCGAGGGCACGATTCCGCAGGAAGCTAACTCGGGTGACGGAGACGTGAAATACCACAAAGGGTATTCCAACGATCGTACGACGGCTTCTGGCAATAAAGTGCATTTGTCTCTTGCTCCGAATCCCAGCCATTTGGAATTAGTGGATCCGGTGGTTGAAGGGGTCGTTCGCGCGAAACAAGAATACCTGGGAGATACGGATCACATTAGCGTCGTTCCCATATTGATGCACGGAGAGGCCGCGTTTGCCGGGCAGGGGATTGTTCCCGAAACGTTGAATCTCTCGGAACTTGCGTATTATCGTACCGGCGGAACCATTCACATCATCATCAACAATCAACTTGGTTTCACCGCTACAGCCCAACAAACGCGATTCACTCCCTACGCGACAGATGTCGCGAAAATGATTAAAGCTCCCATCCTCCACGTCAATGCGGAAGACCCGGAAGCGGTGGTGCACGCGGCTCGTTTGGCGATTGGTTTTCGTCAGCAGTTTAGAGTCGATGTCATGATCGACCTTTGGGCTTATCGTCGATACGGACATAACGAGACCGATGACCCAACCTTCACTCAGCCTCTCATGTACGCGCAGATTGCCCAGAAAAAATCAGTTTGTGAATCGTATGCGCAGAAATTGATTTCCGAAGATCGCATCTCTCCCGATGAAGTCGAAGCCATCAAAGCTGAACTTCACGAGAAGATGGAAAACTCGCTTGCGATAGCCCGCGAGAAACTTCCCCACGAAACTCCCTATACTTTTGGGGGAGCGTGGAAGGGAATGACTCGAGCTGGAGAAGATTGGAACGTTAAGACTAGTGTCGAACAGTCTGTGATCGCGACGATTACCGAAAAGACGGTGACGATGCCTGAAGCGTTCAACATTCACCGAAAGCTTCGAAAACAATACGACCTTCGCCGTGAGATGGGTGAAGGAAAGAAGAACGCCGATTGGGGCTGCGCTGAGATGTGGGCATTGGGAAGTTTACTTCTCAATGGCACCCATGTTCGCTTAACCGGTCAAGATACCGAGCGGGGCACTTTTAGCCATCGGCACGCCGTACTTCACGATACGCAAAACGGAGAGCTTTACATTCCGCTCGAGAATCTTTCAGAAAAGCAGGCCAAGCTTACCATCGTAAATACGATGCTTTCGGAACTTGCGGTACTAGGTTTTGAATACGGGTACAGCAGTGCTGATCCTAGAAACTTAGTCATGTGGGAAGCTCAATTCGGCGATTTCGTAAACGGCGCTCAACCCATCATCGATCAGTTTATTGCTAGTTCTGAAACCAAATGGGCCAGAATGAGCGGAATTGTGATGCTCTTGCCTCACGGTTACGAAGGACAGGGTCCGGAGCATTCCAGTGCAAGGCTCGAGCGCTTTTTGCAATTGTGCGGCGAGAACAACATGCAGGTTTGTTATCCGACGTTACCTGCGCAATATTTTCATCTTTTACGTCGTCAAATATTGCGGCCCTTCCGCAAGCCTTTGATCGTAATGACGCCGAAGAGCTTATTGCGAGACGAGCGATCGAGTTCGCCAATTAACGAATTCACCGAGATGAATTTCCGGCACGTCATCGATGATCCTTTCGAAACTGAACCGGCCGCCGTTCGCAGGATCTTGGTTTGCACGGGAAAAGTTTATTTCACATTAAAGATGCAACGAGACCAGGAAAGTCGACAGGATGTAGCCATTGTTCGTGTGGAGCAGCTATATCCTTTCCCCAGAACAGAAATTGCTCAAGTACTTGAGAAATATTCGAGCGCCAAAGAGGTGCTTTGGGTACAAGAGGAGCCACGTAACATGGGCGCTTGGACTTATATCGAGCCCAAGATTCGTCCGTTGCTCACAGGACAGGCTTTTGAATACCGCGGTCGCAAAGAGTCGGCGAGCCCTGCGGTAGGAGCTTTTCGCTGGCATCAACGGGAAGAAGCAGAGTTTGTGAAAGCAGCACTCGAGCCTTTGGTTAAAGTGCCGTCCGACAAAAAAAGTTAAGACCAACGTGAAGCGTCGCTAGAAGGAGATTTATGTCTACCAATGTACAAATTCCACCTTTAGGGGAATCCGTAACCGAAGCCATCATCGTCCGTTGGATCAAATCCGACGGAGATAGTGTTAAAACCGATGATCCTCTTTGCGAATTGGAGACGGATAAAGCCAACGTTGAACTTCCTTCACCGTCCGCTGGTACTTTACAGACGGTAAAAAAAGCAGGGGATACTGTGCGTATCGGCGACATCATAGCCAAAATTGGAGAAGGCGCGGCCTCCGCTAAGTCAGTTCCCGCGGGCGCCCCGACCAAAGAAGCGCCTAAAGCGGCGGCTCCGGCGAAGCCGGGCTCGGACAAAGTGCTCGACGCGCCTTTGAGCCCATCCGTCAGACGTTTAGTAAGAGAAAACAATGTGGAACCCGACACCTTGGTAGGCACTGGTCCTCGTGGCCATGTCACCAAAGAGGATGTCTTGAATGTGGCGGGCAAGGCCGAAGCCCCAATCGCGGCTAAAGCGCCGGCTCCCGTTGCCCCACTCTCGATTCCCTCGGTCGCGGACGGGGAAGGCGTTCGTCGCGAGCCCATGAGCAAGATTCGCAAAAAAATTGCGGAGCGTTTGGTCTTGGCGCAACACACGGCAGCGATGCTCACGACTTTCAATGAGATCGATATGTCGGCGGTGTTGGAGCTTCGGGAGAAATACAAAGAAAGATTTCAAAAGGCTCATGGGGTTTCTTTGGGGCTCATGTCCTTTTTTGCAAGGGCCGCTGTCTTGGCACTGGCCGAGTTCCCCAAAGTGAATGCTTTTATCGATGGAACGGATATCGTCTATCACGACTACGTAAATCTAGGGATTGCCGTCTCTACCGAACGTGGATTGGTAGTTCCCGTATTACGTCACGTCGAAAAGATGTCATTTGCTAAAGTCGAATCCGAAATCAAACGAACCGCAGCTTCGGCTCGGGAAGGAAAACTTGGATTGGACGAACTAAGCGGCGGAACGTTTACGCTCACTAACGGCGGAGTGTTCGGTTCGCTCATGTCTACCCCCATCTTAAATCCTCCGCAGAGCGGCATTTTAGGGTTACATGCGATTCAAAAGCGTCCGAAGGCTTTGGATGATAAAGTAGTTATTAGACCGATGATGTACGTCGCTCTGTCGTACGATCATCGCATGGTCGACGGAAAGGACTCGGTCAGCTTCCTAGTGAAGGTAAAAGAGTCCTTAGAAGATCCGGCTCGCTTGATGCTTGAGATTTAGAGTTCTAACTTTTGGTAAATTCGGGGAGGGGCGCTATGAGGGCAATGATCCTAGAGGAGAATGGTCCCATTGAGAGTGCGCCTCTTCACCCCATCGAGCTTCCCGATCCGTGGCCAGCCCCCAACGAAATTCGAATCAAAGTCCAAGCTTCCGCCATTTGTCGCACCGACCTTCATATCATCGAAGGCGAAATGCCTCTCAAAAAGCGTCCGATAGTTCCCGGACATCAAGCCGTTGGTATCATCGATATGGTGGGGCGCAATTGCAAAAGATTTAAGCAAGGACAACGCGTAGGAATCTCGTGGCTCAGAGAGACTTGTGGCACTTGTCTCTATTGTGGTGGCGGCCAAGAGAATCTCTGTGAAGCTTCAAAGTACACGGGATATCACTCCGACGGAGGATTTGCTCAATATGCGGTCGCTTCCGAAGATTTTGTTTACGAGATCCCCAAAGTATTCGAAGCCGCCGAAGCC
>JBBQIT010000463.1:0-3806 GCA_038325205.1 Bdellovibrionota bacterium | reverse complement strand
ATGGAATCAAGAGGGCTCAGATGCCGATCTTCTAGCAGACGGTCTTACCGAACAAGTAAATGTCGGCGGGGAAACTCATACATGGACTTACCCAAGTCGTACCGATTGTCTGCGCTGTCACACCAGCGTGTCCGGATATGCTTTGGGCGTGACGACCAAGCAACTGGGCGCGGATCAACTAAGTTTTCTGAAATCCAAGAACGTTTTCGCCAACGAGATTGGAGATCCCAAACAATACGAATTCTATCCGCATCTTTCTGACACCTCTTTTCCGCTAGAAAAAAGAGCCCGTGCTTACCTTGCGGTTAACTGCGCCCATTGCCATCAAAGTGGGGGTCCAACCCCGACTAACTTGGATATGAAGTACTCGACGCCTACCGCACAGATGAATTTAATTGGAGTTGCGCCGATGAATGGCACTCTTGGGATTATCGACGCTTTGCTCGTTCGACCGGGATCGAAGGAACGAAGTGTGCTTTGGGAGCGGATGCAACGCCGGGATGAATTTGCGATGCCCCCGTTAGCTTCTTCTGTCGTTGATGCTCCGGTACTCAATCTGGTGGGACAGTGGATAGATCAGCTGGCGCAAGGGCATTAAAAGCGCGTGGCATCACCTTCGGGTGGTTGCCGGTTTGCAAACCAAAAGAGGAGTCCAGCCAATCCTCCCCCTATATGGGCTAGATGGTCGACCCCTCCCGATCCATTAATTTGCTCGGCCGCCCCCAGGAATTGAAAGAAAATATATAATATTAAGATCGTAGAGGCGGGAACACGAACAAAGCGAAAGAAGAAGAGATAGGTAAACTTTGCTTTAGGAAAGCGAAGCAAATAAAAAATCATGACTCCGAAAATTCCGCCACTCGCACCAACATGGGGGATCATCTCTCGGTGACTAAACGTTAGAGAAAGAAGGGACCCCATCAGAGTTGCGAAAAAAAGAAGCCCCCAGAATTTAGTGATTCCCACCGCATCTTCCACGTTATCGCCAAAAACATACAGGCAGTACATATTGCCAAAGAGATGCAGCAAACTTCCATGAACAAAAAAGCAAGTGAGCAAGTTTATCCCGCCAAAGCGCAGAGGATTCCCGGGATAAAATGCCAGGAGTTCCGCCGCAGCTGGACTCACCAATAGAAAATAAAGACTGAAAAACGAAGTGATAATAATAGTAAGTATCGTCGCTATAGGTACATTGGTTAGCGGATTGGAGTTGGCCTCAACGGGTAAGCCAAAGAGGGCAAGAATCTTTTCGCGTCCGGAGATTTCAGGTCCTTCTCCTCTTCCACTTCCCTGACGTTTCTTTTCTTCGCTCATGAGAAGAGAGGCGACCAAAGCTTTGCGCTCAGCTTCGGTTAAGTTCTTAAATTTCGGATTTTCATTCTCGCTACTCATAACCACCGGGCGGGTTATGCGGCGAAGCTTTGAGCTTGATAGAGTTCATAGAAATGACCCTTCGCTTTCATTAGCTCGTCGATCGTACCTTGCTCCACTACAGTTCCCTTTTCCATTACGACGATCTTGTCGGCACGCATAATCGTGGAAAGGCGGTGCGCTACTAAGACCACAGTCTGTTTGGACGAGATCTGTTCAATCGCGGTTCTTACGGCTTGCTCCGTTTTTACGTCAAGGCTGCTCGTTGCTTCGTCGAGCAAGACGATGTCCGCTTTCTTTAGTAGCGCACGGGCTAAGGAAAGTCTTTGCTTTTCCCCCCCCGAAAGCTGAACGCCTCGTTCTCCGATGGGAGTGTCTAAGCCTTGAGGGAGTCCCGAAACGAGATCGGCCAGGACGACACTCTTTAATACTCTGGCAGTTTCTATCTCAGTCAGTTCTCTACCCAGTCCATAAACTAGGTTGTCACGGATGGTGGTATTAAAAAGAGGGCTATCCTGACTTACGACAGCGATTAGTTGTCGAATCGAACCTGCGGCGAACTCACTGATGTCGGTTCCATCGACCAGTATCATTCCCGGTTTAGTCTCATAGAGTCGCTGAATGAGCTGGATGATCGTAGTTTTTCCAGCTCCGGAGTGGCCGACAATTGCGGTCATCTTTCCTTTTTCAATCGTGAAAGAGACGTTACTTAGCGTTTCTGAGCGATCTTTGTAGGAGAAGGTTAAGTTTTTGAATTCGATTCCGGACTTCAGTCCTTCGAAAGTTTTGGTTCCGCTCGGAATAATCTCTTTGTCGGACACATTAATTAGATTTTCAATGCGCGCGATGATACCGGCATTTCCGGAAAGAACATTTAGAACGCCTCCCATTTGCTGAAGGGCGGTCACGGTTCGTCGCAAAACGAAGAGATATAAAAGATATTGGGTTCCGCGTGGGGCATGGAACCTTACCGAAAGAAAATTCGCGGCGCTTAACAGCAACAGTAATAGCGATACCCCGGCAACTTCCTGAAATAAAGGAAGCGTAGAAGCTTTCTTGTGTAAATTGTATTGCATGGTTGAGAGCTCGTCGCAATATTTAGTGAGAATATTGATTTCATTGGCCTCTTGATTGTTGGCTCGAATGAGCGGCAAGCAAGTAATATTGTCAGAAATCTTTGCCGTTATCTTTGCGGCGTTATCAAAATACTGCTCGCTGCATTGGGCGGTCGTCTTTCTAATCTTCTCCGCTATGATCGAAAACCACGGAATCATCGCTGCTACGATGACCGTTAGCTGCCAAGAAATCTTTACCATGATCGCGATGTATACCGCTGCGTAGAGGACAGAGCTAATCATCGCGGTGATATCGGGAATGATGCGTGCTAGTTGCTCGGTGCCTGCTAAAATGATTTCGATGACTCGATAGATGGCGACTCGATCGTAGTAGGCTTTACCAAAATGTAGGGAGCCTTTGATGAGCTTAGATCGCAAATTAACGATCGCTTTCAAAAGGTGTTTCTGCAAGCTCAAACTAGAAACGTAGTCCGTCATTTTTTTTACGACAAAAAGGGAGAAATAGGCCACGACGAGAGCCATGAAAAGTCGGTCGTGAGAATGAGCTATCGATTCGGGAAGTTTGAGGCGGATGTTTCCCACAAGCTTTAGATCATGGGCCTCCCAGTTGCTCTGAACGATACTTTCAGAGATGGGTACCAGAAGGGCAACGGTAAGCGCTTCTAAGCCCGCCGATACGAACGATCCTAAGACAGGGAAAAGAAATGCCCAAAGGGCGGTACCGGACTGATGGAAAAGCTCCAGCGTTCGTTTCACCAATCGCGTGCTGCCCGCGAACGACTCTACGACGGCACGTAGAGACGCTATTTTGCTTCTGAGGAGCTTCATATCTAGCTAGCTATCGACACCTTGCGTAATAAGCTTTAGTCGATGCGTTAAGAGTAGGGATTTTCTAAGAAATTCGAATATTTAGAAACTAACCGGATCCAAACAAAAGCGTTCCCATACGTGGCTACAATAACGGGGTAATGATCGATCTTTTGCTACCTTTCCGAATGCCTGCGCTTCCCCGATCGGCGATTCGCGCCGAAGGCTGGTCCAAAGTTCAAGCGGACAAATTGAATAGAATCGCAAGCATCTTTTCTGGAACCCGCCACGAAGTCGATTTGATGAATCAGACGGAGCGATACGAAGGGCAATTGTCTTCGCAAGCTTTACATTGGCACATGAGCTCGTGGGCCGAGAAGATGCTGCGTATTTTGCGCCTTCACGTTGAAGTCGTGGGCAAGCCAGTTTTGTCTCAGCCCATGCTATTTCTAGGAAATCATTTAAGCTACCTAGATATTCCAGTGCTGATGTCTCAAGTTCCTGTGGTTCTTATCTCCAAAAAAGAAGTGGGGAACTGGCCGGTTATCGGAG
>JBBQIT010000462.1:0-3813 GCA_038325205.1 Bdellovibrionota bacterium | reverse complement strand
CTTGATGGCTTTGTACAGTTCGAGTTCGGCGGGCGTTCGGCTAAAGAGTACCCACGATTTTCGTAAGATCCCGACCCCGTGTTCTGCGGAGACACTTCCTGAATAGGATTTCACCAAAGGAAAAATCTCTTTTTCAAAGCTTGCGACGGCCGCTTGAAAACTCTCTTTAGTCGCCTCCGATTGCTTTACCAGATTTAAATGCGGACTTCCGTCTCCTAAATGTCCAAAGAGATACAATTCCATCGGCAAGTTCATTTTCACGAAGAGTGTTTTAGCGTCCTCTAAAAAATTCACAATGTGAGAAACGGGTACCGCGACATCGTATTTCATCACGGGTCCCGTCAGAGCGATACTTTCCGTAATTCCTTCGCGAAGCGCCCAAAGATCCCGGCGTTCGGTGCTGGATTCTGCGATAGTGCCATCCAGGACACTACCTTCCTGCATAACCTGATTTAACCAGACGCCGAGCCTATCCGCTCCGCAGGAAACCTCCATCAAAAGGTAGTAAGCCCCAGAGGTGTTCAAGCGATGTTTTCGTTTAAGCTTGGCTTCAACGGCCTCGTGACATTTATCAGAGAAAAACTCGCATGCTAAAATTTCGAATGGCTCTTTCCTCGCTGATTCAAACACAGAAAAAGCAGACTTAAGATTTGAAAAGGCAAAAAAGCAAACAGACACGCGCTCTGGAAGCTTTGCTAGTTTTAGAGTGGCTTCGGTCACTACGGCCAAAGTGCCTTCACTCCCCACAAGGAGCTGCATCAGATCGTAACCTGTGTTGTTCTTTTCCAGGTTGTGATTGAGCTCCAAAATCTGACCGTTCATCATGACGGCTTGCAAACCTGACACCCATTTTCTTGCCATGCCGTAACGAACGACGCGAACGCCCCCGGCATTCGTGGAGAGATTACCTCCGATGGTACTACTTCCTTTAGCAGCGAGATCGATGGGCCACGTAAGCCCATGGGGTTCACAAACCTCATGAACTTGTTGGGTCACAACGCCTGCTTGCACTCGAATACTTCGGCCTCCCACGTCCACTTCGCCAAATTGATTCATTCGTTTCAAAGACAGTGCGATTTGGTTCGCTTGGACCGTCGCTCCTCCCGATAGGCCGGTTCTGCCGCCCGAGGGGACAACAGAGGTTTTAAGAGCTTCACACGCTTTGAGTATTTTAGAGACTTCTTCAGTCGTTTTGGGAAGTGCCACTGCCATCGCTTTTCCCGGAAAGCGTGTCCAATCAGTTGCGTACGCCGTGCAATCATCGTCGGAAGTTAGGATGTTCTCCTGACCCACGATCTGTGTTATGGCTTTAATGATTTCGGTGGTTTTCATCGTGTCGTATAGACTCAAATATCTTATGCTAAAATGAGTAGTATGTCTTCTTCACCCGCTTCAAAAAGGCCCCAGATTGTAGTTGTGGATCCGGGGACTCGGAAACCCGAATTGCAATCTTTGAATCGTTTGATTCGCCACTCGCAGCTGCCGGTTACTTACCATCTTCCCGCTTTGTACGGGATGTAGTCCTTAGAAGATGAGCCAACTGATATCGCTGGCATCATTGTTTTTGGCAGTGCCAGCAGTGTGAACGAACGAACCGAATGGCAGAAAAGTTTGGAAGCGTGGCTCTTACCTCGGATTGAGAAGGGGACTCCCTTCTTCGGCATCTGTTACGGACATCAGATGTTGGCGCATCTTTTCGGCGGCAAAATCGGTCTTTTAAATGCTGACGGTTCCAAGTTTCTTGGGTCGCGAAAGATCACTCTCGATGCCAATCCTTTGTGGGGAAATAAGCCTCTCGAAGGCAATGTTTGCGTCTCGCACTGTGAGGTCGTGTCCGACTGCGGCGGTGTGTTAAAAGTAGTCGGGCGAAGCCCTGAAGTTAAGGTAGAAGCCCTTCACCATCCCAACCTCCCGGTATGGAGCCTTCAAGGTCATCCCGAAGCCACAGGCTGCTTTCTTAAAAATAGAGGCAGTCAAACCAGCCCAGTACTTGATTTTGGGCACCATTTGGTAGACGCTTTTTTGCAGTTTGCTACGAGAGCAAGCGCGAAGTAGAAGGCCCCGCTTTTGGGCCTGTTTGAGGTAGTATGCCGCCCACATTCTGGATCCAAAAAGACGAAATGTACTGTGAAAGCGTTCCTCTCTCCCGAATTGCGGAGAAGGTCGGGACGCCAGCTTATGTTTATTCCAAAGCAGTCCTCCAAGAGAACTGCCACCGGATCAAAGGGGCTTTTAGCAGCTACCCGACGCTCGCTTGTTACGCCGTCAAAGCGAATTCCAATCTTACTTTACTGAAAAACATTTTTGCTCTTGGATTTGGCGCCGATGTTGTCTCCGTGGGCGAACTGGAAAGAGCTTTGAAAGCAGGCGCCAAGCCCGAGCAGATCGTATTCTCTGGAGTAGGCAAGAAAGATGATGAGATCGTACGTGCTTTAGAAGTTCAAGTGATCTCCTTCAATGTCGAATCTTCTGAAGAGCTGGAACGCATTCGCTCGATCGCTGCGCAGACCCAGAAGACGGCTTCGATCATGTTTCGAATCAATCCTAATATCGATGCCAAGACCCATCCCCATATTTCGACGGGACTTTATGAAAATAAATTTGGAATCTTTGCCGAAGAAGCGATGAAGCTAGCGGAAACCATTAAAGACGATCCTTTTGTGAACCTTCGCGGCCTTTCTTGTCACATTGGAAGTCAGATCTTAGAAGCGACGCCGTTTGCGGACGCTTCTGCTCAAATGGTGGCGTTGTGCGCCCATTTGATGCGGGAAGGGCATCCGCTTCAGATGATCGATATGGGCGGAGGTTTAGGTATTCGTTATGACGACGAGACTCCGGTTTCTGCGGAAGATTATGCCCAAGCGATCATCGGTCCCGTTCGCAAACTAGGATTAAAGCTCGTTATTGAACCCGGAAGATCGGTAGTCGCCACTGCCGGAGTTTTACTGAGTCGAGTGATCGGTAACAAAGAAACTCCCAAGAAAAAGTTTTTAGTCATTGATGCGGCGATGAATGATCTTATTCGGCCTAGTCTCTATAGTGCTTATCATTCGATAGAACCGACTAAGCAGTCTAGCGGATCAAAGGGCCTGTACGATGTCGTTGGCCCCGTCTGTGAAACCGGAGATTGCTTAGGAAGCGATCGAAAACTTCCTCCGCTTAGCCCCGGAGAGCTAGTCGTCATTCGAGAGGCGGGAGCTTATGGAGCTTCGATGGCCTCAAATTATAATACCCGCCCCCGAGCTCCCGAAGTTTTAGTCGATGGAGCGACCTTCTCTATTATTCGTCGCCGTGAGACCTTAGACGATTTGTGGAAGTTGGAAGTAGGCGGCGAAGACGTTGATGCCAGCTGAGGCTAAGGAAAAGATTAGCGAGTCGCTTCGTTCGCACAGCTTTGCTGTCGTTGCTTCCTTTATCTCCCCAAGTCTTGTGAAAGCCCTCGGCGAAGAGATCGAGACACTCTTTCATTCCGGCAAACTTCGTCCCGCTGCCATCGGTCGCAAAGAAAAGACGGAAGTGCACTCTGACATTAGAAGAGACCTGATTTATTGGCTAGAAGAGGAAGAGGGCAGTCAAAATCAGAAAGAACTCTTAAATGCGCTTGAGTCACTTCGCGTACATCTCAATCATTCTCTATTTCTTGGCCTTGAGACCCTAGAAGGCCATTTCGCCCTTTATCCCGAAGGCGCTTTTTACCAAAAACACCTAGACCGTTTTCAAGACGACGATGCTCGAGTCGTCTCGGTGGTTTTGTATCTCAACGAAACCTGGCAACCCGATTGGGGCGGCGAACTTCGTCTCTATCGGGGGGAC
>JBBQIT010000461.1:0-3838 GCA_038325205.1 Bdellovibrionota bacterium | reverse complement strand
AATCTTGCCGACAATTTTTCCGTGAAGCCAGAGGCTTCCTTTTTTGATCTCAATTCTTGCGGGCGTCCACTGGGTCTTTAAGTCACCACATTCCCATCCACCGGAATTTAAGACCAGCTCTTTGTCCGTCTGGGTGATGTGCGAAGAGACCAAAGAGCAGGAAGCAGCGAATCCCTGAGATCCGGAAGCACTTCCTTCACCGCGCCAGCTGCCCGTGAAAGAGGCTTGGGCCGAGGCAGGTAGCATCGAGGCTAATACCAAAATCGCGAAGAGTTTTTTCATTAAAAAGTTCCTTTTCTAATACAGAGCTCATCTTAAAGGCTGCTTTGGACACCGAAAAGGCATGGTGCGTTTTTAGACGTTGATAAGCTCAAGCGATTTGATTCGCTCCATGACGCGTTCTCCTGGATCACGGGAGAGTTTAGATTTAAGCGGGTAGTACGCTTGTTCAGGAGTCACCTGAGTCAGCCCTGTTTTTGCGGTGAGATCCGTGCGTACGAAGAAGGCGTTGATGCCCCCGGCGTTACAACCCACGAGATCATAACCTTTGTCTTGAGATAATTTAGTAAGGGCGGTGAGGGAAGCTCCCCAGTAGTACCCCGAAAAATGTTTTTTGAATCGATTGAAGCCTTCTTCGCAAGGCACGGTGACCGAGCGCCTAGGCCCAAAATTCGCGTTGTACTCCATGATAAGCACTCGAGGTTGCACTACCTCAATTTCTTTCCAGAGCCAGTAATCAAAACTATCGATGTCGATGGAGAGAAGGTCGATCTCGTCGACAAAACCATATTTCTTCAAGAGATCGTTAATGGTTGTTGGAGCGACAAAAGAGGTGGCGACCTCAACTCGGCCTTCAGTTTTCTCTTGGTAAAAGCGCCTAGCCTTCTCTGCCATCGCCGGGTCTCCTTCCACCAGAAGCCCCTGCCAGCCGAAGAGGAGAGAGAGCACCGCAGAGTTACATTCGCGGCCATCTTCGATGCCAATCTCTACGAAACGACGAGTCGTCGAAATTTTCGAGAGCAAGTGGAGGGTAATTCCATCCTCTCCATTTTGTGAGTAGACCTGCTCCTCTTTTTGACGCAGAAAGTCTTTTTGTGAGAGGCAATTTAGATCGGGGTAGGTTTCAAAAAGCGATTGAGAGGAGTTCGCCACGACTTGAGTGGGCAGGGAACTCCACTTACTAAATCGACTGGTGACCGAGGTCACTGAGCGAATGACCGAATGCGGCATGAAAAGTCTGAGCCCTTGTTTGACTAACTGCAGAAATATCGTAAAAGTTTTTTTCATGTCGAGAGCTCCGGTGACGGGGGGCTTAATTTTATCACACGGCCCCGTTCCTTGATTAAATAGGTGCCCGGCCGTATAATTTTAGGAGTAGAGCCTCTTTTCTTCCTCGAAAAAAAGCCCAAAAAACTCAACCCAAACTATCCAGAGAGCCGTGATATGAAACGCTCATCCAACGCCGTCCTTAAGGTTGTTCCCGAAACGCGCCAACGAATTTCAGTCGCCCAGCCCATCTTCAACGCCCGCGAAAAAGAATACGTGGATCGCTGCATGACTACGGGCTGGATCTCTTCGGCGGGGGAGTACATAGAAAAATTTGAAAAGGGTTTCGCTAAGCATACGGAGGCTTCGAACGCCGTCGCCTGTTTTAACGGAACGGTCGCACTCCACCTTGCTCTTCTTGCCAAAGGAGTTACCCAGGGCGATGAGGTCATCGTACCCTCGCTTACCTATATCGCTACCGCAAACGTCGTGAAGTATTGCGGCGCGACTCCCGTTTTTGTCGATTGCGAAGCCGATACCTGGAACATTGATGTAAGGGCGATTGAAGAAAAAATTACTCCTAAGACCAAAGGCATTATTGTCGTCCACTTATACGGCGCGCCGGTCGATATGGATCCTGTTTTAGCCATCGCCAAAAAGCATTCATTGTTTGTAGTGGAAGATGCCGCCCAAGCGCACGGAACCAAGTACAAGGGCAAGCCTGTTGGCGCGATTGGGGACATGGGAACTTATAGTTTTTTCGGAAATAAGATCATCACGACGGGTGAAGGCGGAATGGTCGTCACCAATAGTGGCGATTTGAATAGCCACATGCGCTTAGCGCGCAATCAAGGAATGTCGCCCGAAAAGCGCTATTGGTTTGATGTTATTGGTTACAACTATCGTATGACGAATCTTCAAGCCGCTGTTGGTTGTGCCCAGCTGGAAGCCATTGAGTGGCATCTCCGTCGTAGGAGAGAAGTGGCCAATAGTTACCGAGAGCAATTGAAAGATCTTCCCGAAGCGCTCACATTGCCCGTGGAGAAGAGTTACGGGAATCACTGCTATTGGATGTTTACGGTGTTGGTCAACGAGGGCTCCAAAGTGGGCCGTGACGAACTCATGCGTTTATTAGACAAAGACGGAATCGAAACGCGACCTATTTTTTACCCGATGTATATGATGCCCCCGTATGCCGAAGCGGCTGAAAAGTATCCGGTCGCGGGCTCGGTGGGAACTAGAGGCGTTAGCTTGCCGACCCACGGAGGCCTTGAGAGCGACGATCTCTCCTACATTTGCGAGCGGATTCGATTTCACTGCAAAGGTGAATAATCATGGCCCTTCGGAGTATCTGCCTACTCACTACTGCTTATCCCACGACCGCTGATTTTAAGCCCGACGCGCCCAACGGCAAGTTTGTGCGAGGAAAGTTCGTCCACGACATGGCAAAAGGCCTGGTGGCGCGAGGCTTCCGCGTTTTTGTCGTGACCAACCAGGTGAAGGGTGAACCCCTAGAAAGCGTCATCGATGGGGTGAAGGTTAAACGGTTTCACTATTTCATTCCGGGCTTTGAAACTCTGACGGACGGGGCGGGTATTCCTGAAAATATTAGAAAGCTGAAAAATAAAATTCAGATCCCTTTCTATTTTCTTTCGCTTTTCCTGACGTCGTGGCGCCTGATTAAGTCTGAGAACGTCGACTACATCAATGCCCATTGGGTTTTTCCGAATGGATTTATCGGATGGTTACTGAAGGTGGTAACTGGAAAGCCTCTTCTTATCACCGCTTACGGAGCTGAACTTTTCCCCGTCTTGCAAGGGAAGATGAAGTTCACGATCCCTTTCATTCAGCGAGCAGTGGCCAACGCTGATCTGGTGGCCGGAATTAGTCCAGTGACGGTAGAGGCGCTTAAGAAGATTTCTGGACGCTCGGATATCCACTTTATTCCCGATGGAATCGACACCGCTTATTCCTCTCCCGGAAGTGTGGATCAGGCGATTTGCGAAAAGTATGACCTTAAAGGGAAACGAGTCGTCTTCTTCACGGGGCGAATGGTGACTCGCAAAGGTCATCGTTTCTTGCTCGAAGCCATGAAAGAAGTCTCTCGAAGGTTTCCGGACGTGGTTTGTCTTTTGGGGGGTGATGGCCCTAAATTTAAGGAACTTGAGAATCTTAGATCCGTGTGGGGCTTGCAAAATTCGGTTCGCATGCCTGGCTTTATTCCCGAACACGAAATGGTAGCGTTACTTCGGTTAGCGACGGTATTTACTCTACCTTCGTGCATTGACGAGAATGGCGATACTGAAGGATCCGCTACAGCGGCCTTTGAAGCGATGGCGTGTGGAACCATCTCGTTGGTGAGTCAGGTTGGCGGAAATTTAGGTGCTATCGAAGTAGGGCGGGGGGCTGACTATTTCAACTCTGCGGACAGTTTAGATCTCGCCGCCAAATTGAGTGCTATTCTGTCTTTAAGTGAAACTCGAGAAATGCAATGGCGCAAAGAGGCGCGCCGCTATGTGAAACAGAGATATGATTGGGACGTTGTGGTGGGTGAGTACCTTGCTCGTTTAGG
>JBBQIT010000460.1:0-3840 GCA_038325205.1 Bdellovibrionota bacterium | reverse complement strand
AAGGACTCGCGAGCTCGATACCCCAATTATCGGGCGGCGTACGATCTTTTGGGATCCGAACGCATGATTCACGAGTTTGCCTCTGGTTCAATGCTATCGAACCCTGAAGACAAAGAGATTCGAGATCAGATTATAGCCGGAGTGTTCCAGTTAAGATCAGATACACTAAATGAACGTATCCCGATGTTAGGGCCGCATCCCAAGCTGTTTTTCGCTACCTTTTTTGAACAGTTAAAAGGTTGGCAGCGGAGTAAGTTAGCGGACCCGAATGATGTGTACCAAGCGAAAGTTATGGGGCAATTTGGCGGACCAGAGCGCGGTAAAGGAAGTGATTTGGAGATCCATACCCGCGAAACGGGCCTGGATATTCCAGCGCTACGACCTTGATCTTTTTCAGCCCCCTAGTCGCGTAATCTAAATCTTCTTTAACGAGGCGTTCTAAATCTTTTTCGGATTCGACCGTCTGATCCCGCTTTATATTGATTCTGCCTTCCACATAAACCGTCTTCGGGGCGAGGGCTGGAAAGAAATAGCGTGGCGCCATATTCTTTTCCCACCACTCAGAATAAAAAGGTTTCTTTAGAAATCCAGCGTCGATCAGAAACTGGGGCATCGCCATACGTATCGCTTCATAATCGGCGGGGTAATCGTCGTGGCACCGAGAGAGTAACCCATGCGCGTCGCCACCTTCTAAAAAGGTGACGTAGTGAATGGCTGGATGACCCGCGCGGATCAGAAAAGGGTCTAATCCCATTTCGATGAGATCTTCTCTAAGCCTTGCCTGCCCGAATTCATTAAACAGACCAGCAAGTGTCTTTCGAATCTGTCGGACGCTTTTTATCTCGGTGTCGAATCCCATTTCTTGCGCGAGCCGAAGATGGCTCTCGTTGAATCCAATTCCGTAAGACGAAAAGGTGGTTATCTCAAAGCATGACAAGACGGGCTCATAGGGCCATGCGAAATCAGCGAGAAGCGGGCGGGCTGATAGCGATATCGCAAAGAGGATAGACCCGATGGGCAATTTGTTGTTCATAAAGGGCCCGTTATATAGCATACCCAGCCACCTTTCTCCACCCCTTGGCCCTAGGGATTTGAAATCCCTAGGCGGCTCAAATTCCTACTTAGATCTCGCAAGCTTGCGTTACGCCCTCACCGTCGTCTAGAGTAGGGACAAAAGAGGTAGCCTTCATGAGTTCTCACAACGACGCCATCGCCCAGTCCCTGCGCTTCCAGCTGGACGGGCCCCTGCCCCCGCCGCCAAAGTTTGAGTCGGAAATTCGAAGGGCTCCTAAGCGAGCGTTTCGACTTACGAAGTCTGAAACCGAATTAGCCCTGAAGAACGCGCTCCGCTATATTCCGCCGCAACATCACGCGACCCTTGCGCCAGAATTCTTGAACGAATTGCTCACTCACGGAAGAATTTACGGCTATCGGTTTCGTCCGGAAGGACTCATTGAAGGGAAGCCTATTGATTCTTACGAAGGCCGCTGTCTCGAAGGCAAAGCTTTCCAAGTGATGATCGATAACAATTTAGATTTCCGAGTGGCGCTGTATCCCTATGAATTAGTCACCTACGGTGAGACCGGCCAGGTTTGTCAAAACTGGATGCAATATCGTCTGATCAAGAAGTACCTCCAAGCGTTAACTCCAGATTCCACTTTGGTTCTTCACTCGGGCCATCCGATGGGATTGTTTCGATCGGGACCTCAGTCCCCTCGAGTTATCATCACAAACGCGATGATGGTGGGAATGTACGACAACGCCGAACAGTTTAATCGAGCCGCCGCTCTTGGCGTCGCTAACTATGGTCAGATGACCGCAGGCGGCTGGATGTACATCGGCCCTCAAGGCATTGTTCACGGCACTTACAACACGATCGCTATTGCAGGACGACTGAAGTTGGGAATTCCTCCCGGGGGAGATCTCAAAGGAAAACTATTTGTCACTTCGGGTCTGGGCGGGATGAGTGGCGCGCAGGGAAAAGCAATCCACATCGCGGGTGGCGTAGGAATCCTCGCCGAAGTAGACGAGTCACGCATTCGAACTCGCAAAGAGCAAGGTTGGGTCACTGATGTGGCGATGACTCCAGGAAATGCTTTTGCAGGCGCTAGAGCCGCGATCCGAGACGGGCGCTCTGCCGCTATCGCGTTCAGTGGAAATATTATCGATCTCCTCGACCATGCGACGTCTCACAGTGAAAAAATTGATCTCCTCACCGACCAAACCAGTTGTCATGCCGTTTACGAAGGAGGCTACTGCCCTCAGGGACTTTCGTTCGGTGGACGAACCGAGATGCTCAATCGAGATCCGGGCCGCTTTAAAAAATTGGTCGACCAGTCGCTTCGTAAGCATTTTGAATTGATTCGTTCGCTCACCGCCAAAGGAACTTATTTCTTCGACTATGGAAATTCGTTCATGAAGGCCGTCTTCGACGCTGGAGTTAAGGAGATCGCGAAAAACGGTAAGGACGAACGCGATGGTTTTATCTGGCCCAGTTATGTTGAGGATATTCTGGGTCCTGAGTTATTTGATTACGGCTACGGCCCTTTCCGCTGGGTGTGTTTAAGCGGAAAGGAGGACGACTTAGTGAAAACCGATGCCGCCGCCGCCGAGTCCATCAGCACGATTCGATCCCCTTTGCGCTACCAAGACGAAGATAATTATCGTTGGGCAAGGGATGCGATGAAAAACAATCTCGTGGTCGGAACTCAGGCCAGGATTTTGTATCAAGATGCCGAAGGCCGAATGAAGATTGCACTTAAGTTTAATCAGATGGTGAAAGACGGTATTGTCGGCCCGATCATGTTGGGACGCGATCATCACGATACCGGCGGAACGGATTCTCCCTTTCGCGAGACCTCAAACATTAAAGACGGCTCCAACATCATGGCCGACATGGCCACCCAGTGCTTTGCCGGAAACGCGGCCAGGGGAATGAGTTTGGTCGCGCTCCATAATGGAGGCGGTGTGGGAATCGGAAAGGCCGTGAATGGCGGATTTGGTCTGGTTCTCGACGGAAGTCCCCGCATCGATACTATTATTCGCAGTGCCATGGCTTGGGACGTGATGGGTGGAGTGGCCCGAAGGGCGTGGGCCAGGAATCCGCATTCCATCGAAACCTGCTTAGATTACAATGAAAAATACGCCTCTTCCGATCACATTACCCTACCCTTTTCGGCCGACGAACGGCTGGTGAAAGACACGGTTAATCAAGCCTGGAAGGACTAAGCGGGAGCGCCCTAACAGAAATCTAATGCATCCTCCGTACGATTATTGCTATTTAACGAGCTTGGACCCGTTGGAGGACTTGGGATCATGTTTCGAAAGCTCTTATTATGCATAGCGCTTAGGAGCGCTATGTCCTTTGCTGGCCCTTTGCTATTGGGTGGCAAGAGGTCTCTCGCCCCGGCTGAAAAAGGAGTTTTCCGTTTCTCGTTGATCGCCGATAACCACTTCGCTGTCGGCGACAAATCCGCTTACAAAGTCTTCTCAAAGATATTGAATCTCATCCTACTTCATCCGGGTGACATGCTAATTCACGCGGGCGACCTGGTAGAGGACGGTACGGACTGCGGGCAGCCATTGGCAGCGCTTGGGATCTTGACCCCTGTGAGCAACGACCGTCCCACTATCTACGTGCCCGGCAATCGCGACATCGTAATCCCCGATTCCAAGAAACTATTTGGCCAGGACCTAGCTTCCTCCTTTGGAGAACTTAAGGTCGGACCTGTCCGCTTCTTTTTCTTAAACAGCAATCTTCTGGACGGTTCTAAGGAATTTGAACAACAAAAGAAAGCCTTCGAAAAAACACTTGAAAGAAATGATTCTCGTTGGCTGTTC
>JBBQIT010000459.1:0-3851 GCA_038325205.1 Bdellovibrionota bacterium | reverse complement strand
GCTACATTCCGACGTCTTCTCATCGGCAGGCGGGCTGTCGCTTCCCGTATTCAATCAAAATAATTCTCTTTTGCGGATGGTAGAAGAGTCTCCCGCGCCACGCTTGCCTATTAAGATCTATTTCGATCACGGCGATACGGGGCAAGATGCGGGATACGAAGGTTCGGCGATGCGATTCTATGAAGCGCTTCTCAAAAAGGGGCTCACTAAGGCTTCGGTTCACTACTTGAAATTTCGTCATGCAGATCACTCAGATGTCGATTGGGCTAGACGGGTCGATGAGCCTTTGAGATTCATAGCCGGCTCCGGTTGCTCTCAAAGGGTCTCCGGGGAATCTAATTTCAATTCAGGATCTGATGGCTTAGATCTACCCCACTCGCTGCATTCTGTAGTGAAGCTCTAAGAATCGAATTCCCAACACCCAAACATCATGCTGAGCCATTAACCCCTCTTTAGTCGCCCACACTCGAATCCGTTCATTCATCAAAAGCCGGGAAGTTCTTCCTTTGCGGCACAAATAGATTCCTTCATCACCAGAGAAATCGGGCTCTGAAAACGTGGTGAGCACCATTTCGCCGCTTTCCCCGTGAGAGGGGCGAAGGATACTGGTTAAATTTCTCCGCCACGTAGGAAAAGCGATGTTCATGTACGTCGTTCCCCCAAAGGAATGCTGGGAATACGCGGCGGCGTAGATGGCTTTTCCGGAGTAGTGATAGCTTCGTATCCAAGCTCGAACATTTGACCTACCGTCTTTCGCATCGTCGAGAGCGAAGAGGTGAGAATCGACCTCTTCGGTCTTATCTTTATCGGTGGGCAGATTCATTTGTTCTGCTTTGGCGCTCCAACGTCCATAGAGCTGCCCAATACTTTGAAAACCAAAATGCCAAACCGGGCGAACGGTCATCGAAAATTCAGAAGTCCTTTCGTAGAACGCCCGAATTTCTGGAGCTAGGTTGGCTGCTCTGAAATCCTCCCGATCAAAAGAAGCGAGATCATCAACAAGGCCCAAGATCTTCTTACCCTGAGTGGGAACCGCCCCGAGGTCGTGGAATATTTGCTTTCCGATCTTTTTATTCCCTTCTAAACGACTGACTGGAATTCCGTTCGCTGTCATTTTCGGCTTCGGAGTCTCAATCAGAAAAGAGATAGCAAGCGGCGTTGCGAATCCAAAGGCATTGAGAAACCCGTGTCGTATTACCATATTGGCGATACTCACACTGCCATGATCGAGGGCATAACGACATGCCCAGTACATCCCCAGGGAGATGGAAAAAGCGGCTAAATAGCGACTTATTTTTATCACGAGTCTCTTGTGGGTCGCTGATAACACGAGTAGCGCTGCAAATTTCAATAAGCTTGCGGCGACGAAAAAAGCCCCGATAGTTTCTATAGAAGGCGAACAAGAGATTCCGATCGCCGTTAACAGAATCCCCAATCCCAGAGTAACCGCACTGAAAGCCCAAGGCAGAAAATATTTTCGGGGAAGTTCTCTCCCTAAGAGACCTAGAAAAAGCGGAGTGAGGAAAGCAGTGTAATGAAAATGGATCGCAGTAAGCAGTATGGTGGGCTCTGAGAATCCGATCACGTCCCAGCCAACCGCACTCAAGAAAAACCATATCCCGCCGACCGAACAAAGAATCATTCCCGCGTGAATCACGTTCTCTTCATAGCGACTAATCGCGCGCCGCTCGGCTCTCATGAGGCCGAGAGCCGAGAGGGTCAAAGTAAATACGCACCAGAGTACTGCCAGATATCTTAGGGGGGAGTGGGGGAAAGCAACTCCCGCTAGGGCTCCGAGCGCACCGAAGGGATAGGCCCAAAGAGCGACGTGGTAGAAGCGATCCTCCTTCCCCTCTCTGGAGGGCAGGCGAAGCAGACGCAGCGCCAGAGGAACTAATAGGATTGCCGCATATAAAAAGAGAATTTGAATGTAGGCGAAAGCAGATAGTGTCATGAGTTGGTCTAATTTCCATAAAAAAAACTAATTTTATATTTCATCATTGAAAGCTTTGGCATCGGTGAACCGTCAGGAGAAATCTCTTCAAGAATTATTCTAACGGAATTTGGCACGGATCGTTGAAGAAGTTGCTCATCCCGTTGTCCCGACAAAAACGGAACAGTTCGTTCCGTTTTCCTTGATGCGCGGTTTGTCGACTCGATAAGATTTAAATCACAACACAGGAGGAAAAATGAAACGCTTATTAGGAATCATTACGGTAGTGGCTTTATCCTTTATCAACCAGGGTTCTTACGCTTCGGGTCAGAAAGAAGTTCCCAAGGGCAAAGATACTAGCATTCTTTGGGTGGTCGACAACTCAGTGTCGATGAGGGGAAGTCGAGAAATCGTTGAGAAGAGCTTCGGTGAATTCATCAATGTCCTGCAGCAAGGGGATATCTCGTATGAGATCGCGGTCACCACGGTGGATGTTTTCAGTCAGGGCGGAACGCTCATTCCGACACCAGATGGAAGGACGATCGTAAAAAAGAGTCCGACCGCGTTAGTCGATCTTACGGATATATGGTCGTGTGTTACCGATAGCGCGACTTCCTTCTGGGAGCAGGGGCTAGAAGCCTCGTACCTAGCTCTCACCAAATCTGCTGCTTCGTTACTAAAAAAGGACACGTCGCTTTCGATCATCTACGTGTCGGATGAAGAGGACTATTCCTGTCAGGATCATTGCTTCGGAGTCGAGCCAGAGCACAATCCAGACTGGAAAGCCTTTCCTGTCTCGCGCTACACTGACTACTTCAAGAGTCTTAAGACCGACTCTAATATCGATGTCTCTGTTTATCCTATCGTGGGAATGCAAGCCGATGCTAACTGCACGGTTCCAAGCCTAGGACAAAGATACGAAGCGGTTCGCGCGGAAATAGGTTCGGGTATTGCGGGCAGCGTTTGTCCGAATGCGATCGAATCTAGCGTCCTTGCGGTGGCCCACGCGAGTGCGGGTAACTAAAACCTAGGGTTGGGATTAGACATCATGGAAATAAATCGACCCATCAAGGAATATCAGCGGCTACTTCTAAAAGAGTTAGCGACAAGAAAGAGCCGTAACCCTTCATATTCCATCCGCGCCTTCGCAAGAGATCTGTCAGTAAGTGTGACATCTCTTGCGGAGGTGTTGGCCTGTAAACGAGATCTTTCCCCGAAAAATGCAAAACGAATCGCGGAGCGCTTGGAGCTATCGCCATAGCAGACGCGGGTTTTGCTTCGTGAGGCTTGTCACAGGTCTGTGGAAGAAACAGAAGCACCGACAGAGATTATGTCTCTGCAGGAGGACCAATTCAGAGTGGTTTCCGATTGGTATCACTTTGCGATCTTAAATCTAGCCAAGCTCAAACGGAATCGCGCCACTCCCGAGTGGATAGCCGAGCGGCTTGGAATTTCAAGAATCGAGTCAAGAAGTGGAATGCTAACGCTTCAACGCCTTGGCTACTTGAAAATAGAGAAAGGAAAGCTGGTCAGAACCGCGGTTCCTCTTTTCTTTCGACCTTCGGATATGCCCTCTGCTTTGAAGAAATTTCAAAAGCAGCAGTTGCAACTAGCCGAACGGTCTTTGGAGCGAGATCCTGTGGATAAAAGATATATCACTTCTTTTATTCTTCCGACGGATCCGGAGAGACTTTTGGAAGCAAAGGCACTGCTATTAAAGTATCAGAGAAAAGTAATGGAGTTTTTAGAAAACGGAAACTCCACCGAGGTCTATTCACTTTCCATACAACTTTTTCCACTTAGCCATTCTAAGGAGAATTCATGAAAACTATTCTATGTGCGCTAGTGCTATTTTCCCTTTCTGCTTTTGCAGGAGACGGGGCAGGGAATGGCGATGTAATCGTCTGCGAGGGTGTCG
>JBBQIT010000458.1:0-3854 GCA_038325205.1 Bdellovibrionota bacterium | reverse complement strand
GCATCGCCCTTTCGGCGATTCACCTATTACATAGCGGCCTGTCGTCTGAAACGGTAATGGTGGTTTTACCAGCGGATCATTACATCGGCGACGAAGGCGCTTTCAAACTTTGTATCGAAGAGGGCGCCAATCTCGCGCGATCGACCTCCGGGCTCGTTACGTTAGGGATCATTCCTACCGTTCCCCACACAGGCTACGGCTACATTGAAGCCGGTGACAAAGTCGAAGGAGGCAACTCTCCTCGATTTCATATTAAGCAATTCGTCGAAAAGCCTGACCGAGGGCGCGCCGAAAAGTACGTGATGAGCGGACGACATTATTGGAATGGTGGCATCTTTCTTTGGACGCTGAAGGCGATAAAAGACTCCTTCGAAACTCACTTGCCCCAAGTTTGGAAAGCTTTGTCCGCAGCTCAAGGCCCGTCCGAGCTTGCCACTGCCTATCAAACACTACCTTCCGTTGCGGTTGACGTAGCCATCATGGAAAAAGCGAAGAACGGCTATGTCCTTCCCGCTGGGATGCGCTGGAGCGATGTAGGCTCTTGGGACGCTGTGTATCAACTGAACGAGCCGGCGGGCTCGGGTAATGTCGTACTTAGCGGCAACGTCCACGCCTTGGAATCCAAAGGTTGCTTGGTAAAGGTCCCGAAAGAGAAAAAGGTGGCTTTATTGGGCGTTGATAACCTCGTCGTCATCGACGAGGGGACCTCCCTCCTCATCTGTACTCGAGATCACGATCAGCTCGTCCGCAAGGCCTCCGAAAAATTTGAACCTTGAAAGCATTTGCCGCTAGTCTCGCTCCGCGATAAGATTCTCCTAATGGCGCTAAAAATCGAGATTCCCTACTCCACTTCCATTCTTTCTCCGAAGGATTTGAAAGCGACTTACGCTTACTTTGCTAACTTTGAAAACTCCGTCGGAACAAACTTCCCCGGGCTAGAAGTCTTTAAATCTCAGGGCGGCGATAAGTATGACTGGCAATTCCAAAAAGTGGAGCAGAGCGGATATGGAATTCAGATCAAATTCGCCACTCAGTTTCAAAAAGAAGCGGAAAAAGCGATTCGTGTTGAGCCCATCGCTAGCGGTGAGGCAACGGCTTCACTAAAGGGATCTTGGGAATTTGAATCCGCGGGCGATAAAACCAAAGTTAATTTTAAAGCCACCTTCACCTTGGAGTTACCCTTACCCTTTTTCTTAAAGTCGGTTGCCGGACCCTTCGCGCAGAAAGAGATCAGTAAACTTTTTGAGCGCTACACTTCAAATGTTTCAAAAGCTATATCGGCATAAAGGCTACATCGCAAGTTTAGCGGGTATCTGCCTCTTCCTCTCCTACCCGAAGTACAATCTATTTCCCCTGATTTTTCTTTTCCCTTTTTTCATCAACACTCTTGTCAAAAGATGTGAAAACTTTCGCCAAGGTTTTCTGTGGGGGTTCTACACCTCGTTTGTCATCATGTTGGGTGGCTTTTACTGGGTAGTCTTTGTCCTGCACGAGTTTGGCTACTTGCCTTGGTGGATAGCTTGCCTCATGTACTTGGGCTTTTGCGGATTTGGGGCACTCAATTTTCCGCTCTACACTGGGATTGCGGCAGAACTCCGCCGACGGTTCCAACTCGATAGTTTAACGTCGCCGCATCTTGAGTTGTGGCATGCGCTGGGACTACCGGCGCTATTTACCTTCGTTGAATTTTGCATCCCTAAACTTTTCCCGTGGGTGGTGGGTCATAGCCTTTATCGAGCCGTGTGGCTCACTCAGATCGTTGAAATCACGGGTTGCACGTTTTTGACGTTTTCGATCTTCTCTTTGGGAAGCTTGGCCGCCCTCGCCATCGATAACAAAATCGAGAAGCGCCCTCTTCCAAAACCCGTATTTTGGGCTATTCCGGCTTCGCTTTGGCTTTTAAGTATCGGATTCAGCGCCTGGCGTTTGTCGCAGCCTTTACCCGAAAAACATATCCAGGTAGCGCTTATTCAAGCCAATATCGGCTCGCTAGAAAAAGTTCAGGCCAAGCACGGCGTCATGGATAAAGTGCGCAGTGTTTTAGACTCCTACGAAAGACTGACCGAAGAAGCGATGAAACGAAAGCCAAGGCCCGAGCTTCTCGTTTGGCCGGAAACGGCTATGCCTTTCCAACTGCAAATGCCGACGACGGTGTTTGCCAGGGAGTTACAGTCCAAAGTATTGCAATGGGGAGTTCCCCTCATCACAGGCGGGTATGCGGTGAGCCCGTACGATTTTACTCACGAGTACAATTCAGCCCATCTCTTGGAACCCATCGGGAATTTACTTCACCGAGATCTCTATAACAAAAATATTCTTTTAGCTTTCGGCGAGTACATGCCTTTCGGGGAATGGTTCCCTTCGCTCTATCAACAGTTTCCTGAAGTAGGATCTTTCGATCGCGGAAAAACCCAAAACGCTTTCACCCTGAAAGATGGCACCCGATTGGGGATCACCATTTGTTATGAAGCGATCATCCCTTCGTTTTTTCGCAAAGTGGCAAAAAACGAAGTGAATGGAGTCGTCAATTTGACCAATGACTCCTGGTTCGGCCCCACCGCAGAGCCTTATCTTCATGGGGCGATCACCATCTTCCGTTCCATCGAGAGTCGCCTTCCTTTGATGCGGGTTACCAACACAGGAACTTCGTTCACCGTAGATGTGCATGGGCGTATGAGCGAAATGACTCCCGTCTATGGTGAAGGCATCTTGTCTAGCGAAGTTCACATGCCCGCGCCCGCCCCCCTTACCCTCTATGTACGATTTGGTGACTGGTTCATCCTCGTCACCACCGGATTACTTGTCGCCTTCGGTGTGTTATTCTGGCGTCGTAATGTTTCCTTATCTCTTCGATAAAGTCATTTTCGGCCACCACGTTCATCCACCCACTTATGGTTTGATGCTGGCCTTGGCGTTTACCGCCGGATACTTCGAAGCTTTGCGACGGGCCAAGAAACTCCACGACAAGCAGATGAAGCACGTGGAGAACCTCTTTTTGCTTGTCCTGGTCGCTTCCGTGCTAGGAAGTCGACTCTTTCACGTTTTATTTGAGGAGTTCGACTACTACGCCGAACATCCCGCTAAGATTTTTGCCGTTTGGGAAGGTGGCTATACTTTCTATGGCGCCGCTCTCATGGGGCTCTTGTTCATGTTCCTCTACGCCAGACGCCACCGACTAGATTACGCTTACTACGGAGATATCGCTGGACCGTCCACGATGTTGGGCCTTGCGATAGGCCGAATGGGCTGTTTCTTCGCTGGTTGCTGTTGGGGTCGCCCGACCAAGGCTCCGTGGGGTGTTGTCTTTAACGACCCCGACTCTTTCTGTACGGTAAAAGGAATCCCCATCCACCCCACTCAGATCTATGAAGCGGCAGGCGCCCTCCTAAGGTATTTTTATTTGCTTTGGCTCTTCCGTCGTCGGCAATATGTGGGACAGATCCTCGTTCACACGATGATAGGCTACGGCATTCTTAGATTTATCATCGAATTTTTCCGCGGGGACGACTACCGAGGTTATATTTTCAACGGCATGATCAGCTACTCTCAGCTCGTCTCGCTTTTCCTGGTGCCCTTCGCCATCGCTGCGATGGTGGTCTATGGAAAAAAGCGACTCCCGCTTCCTAGAAGAAAAAGATAACAGGCTCGCCCCTAGAATTTAGCGCAACACCCAGCTTTTTTTTGTTCCAGACCGAAAATACGCCCCTTGCCCTCCCCAAACCCAGAGACCGTAAGCCCCCAAACCCAAAATTCAAACAAAGAAAAAAAACTTCGAAGTCGCCATCGAAATAAAAACCCAACTCTCTACCGGTCACTTACTTAACGAGCACCGTTCAATGCACGGCCGAGTTAGC
>JBBQIT010000457.1:0-3854 GCA_038325205.1 Bdellovibrionota bacterium | reverse complement strand
GAAATACTTATTGGACTAAAAGTCTTCGCCCCTGAATTGGTGATCGTGGGATTTCTCGTCCTCCTCTTCTTCTTGGACGGAATCTTTCCGAAGCTCCGTCATACCGAAGCTCCTTTGTTCATTATTTTGCTCGCTTGTTTCTCGGCGGCAGTGCTCACTTACTGTATTGCTAAGCCTGAGAAGTATCAGCTCGTGTTCTCTGGCCTTATCGCGCACGACTCCTTTGCCGTATTTTTCCGCTATCTTTTCTTCGCGGCCGGCGCTGCCACAGCTTACTTGGCTTACGGGTCATCGGAGCTCAAAGCGAAAAGTCGGGTTGAGTTCTCGCTCCTTCTTTTGTGCATCACTTTTGGGCTAAGCCTTATGGCGATGGCCACGAATCTCTTGGTGCTCTACATCGGCATTGAGACGGTAAGTATCATCTCTTTCGTCTTGGCTGGCTTTCATCGAGAAGATGCCCGATCCAACGAAGCTTCTTTTAAGTATTTAGTGTTCGGCGCTATGGCGTCGGGCCTGATGATTTACGGCTTCAGCCTCCTCTACGGGTACACGGGAAGCTTAAGCTACACGGGGATTAATACTTTCTTAACCGCCAATCCGGGTGCCGCTCCGCTGACCTTAAACCTGTCACTCATCCTGGTTTACTTAGGTTTGGCCTACAAGATTGCCGCTTTCCCGATGCACTTTTGGACTCCAGATGTTTACGAGGGCTCTCCCACTCCAGTGGCAGCTTTCTTCTCCATCGGCCCTAAAGCCGCAGGCTTTGCCGCTTTTGTCCGAATATTCCGAGACGCTTTCTCAACGAAGGCTGCCGATGGCTCTTTCGCTCCGCTGGCGAATGTACCAATCGTTCATGCGGTTGCTGTCGTTTCAGCGGCCACCATGCTCGTCGGAAATTTAAGCGCCATTGGACAACGAAGCGTAAAGCGCATGTTGGGGTACTCCAGTATCGCCCATGTGGGTTACATGCTGATGGGCCTAGTGGCTTACGATCAATCCGGACTCCAAGCGATCTTGTTTTACCTCGTAGCCTACTACGCGATGAACTTTGGCGCTTTCTGGGTGGTCAGCATCGTAGTCGATATAAAAAATAGTGACGATTTAGAAGCTTTCAAAGGAATCGGTTGGTCGATGCCGGTCCTTGGCGTCTGCATGGGCATCTTTCTATTCTCGCTCACGGGAATTCCTCTCTTTGTAGGATTTATCGGAAAGTTCGTGCTCTTTGCGGCCGTACTTAAAACGCCGGGCTTTTTGTGGCTAGCTATCTTAGGCGTGCTGAACAGTGTCGTTTCGCTGTACTACTACTCGAAAATTTTGAAAGCAATGTGGCTTGAACGTCCCGAAGAAGGCGCTGCGCCTCTGAGACTTTCGGTCTATCACGCGGTCGGACTCATCGCGCTTGCGGCGCCGACCGTTATATTTGGACTCTTTTACACTCCGATTTGGAATTTTGCTGAGCGATCGCTGAGCGCCTTTTTGTAGTGGCATTTTTGTAGCGTCTAGACATTGAGGATCTAGTTTTGGAAGCTTTTTTACCTATCGTTATTCTTTTGATTTTCGCGATCATCGTGAGTGTCGCGATTTTCGTTATTACTAACGTTTTAGGACCTAATAATCCTACCGCTTCAAAACTCTCGGTTTACGAGTGCGGAGTTAAACCGGAAGGTAACGCCCGACAGCCTTTTCGAAATCAGTTTTATCTAATCGCCGTTCTCTTCTTGCTGTTTGATGTGGAAGGAGCGTTCTTTCTTCCGTGGGCTCTGGTTTATCGAGAGTCGATCCTTTCCGGAGGTACTTTGCTGTTAGCGCTCATTGTCTACATGTCGCTAATGGTTCTGGGATTAGTTTACATTTTCAAGAAGGACTGCCTGCGCTTTCGCTAGTTGGAATACGTCATGACTTGGCTCGACTTAACAATCATGGTTCTCAAGGTCCTCCTGATTTACGTGGGCCTCATTCAAGTAGTTCCCGTTATGATCTGGGTGGAGCGTAAGGGCGCTGCCCTCATTCAGGACAGACCAGGCCCGAATCGAGTGGGTCCTTTCGGAATGTTCCAACCCATCGCTGATGCCGTAAAGTTTTTGTTCAAAGAGGACCCGGTTCCTACGAGCGTTAACAAGCTTCTCTATAACTTGGGACCCTTCCTCACTTTACTCCCGGCATCCCTTACGATTGCGGCCCTTCCTATTGCAGACTTTTTCGTTTTTTCAGGGAGGCAAATTCCCGTCCAGATTACCGAACTTGATGTTGGTATCGTTTACGTCCTAGCCATCAGCTCTTTGGGTATCTACGGAATCCTGTTCGGCGGCTGGGCCTCCAATAACAAATTTTCGCTCATCGGCGCGATGCGATCCGCTTCCCAGATGGTTAGCTACGAGATTCCCTTAGCTTAAGCGGCAGCTGCCGCTGTGACCGTATATGGAACTTGGAGCTTGCGATCGATGGTCGTCTTTCAAGAAGGCACCATTGCCGGCTGGATCCCAAACTGGGGAATCGTCTATCAGCCCATTGGATTTTTAGTGTTTTTCATTTCGTCTTTCGCTGAGACCAACCGCCTTCCCTTCGATCTTCCGGAGTCGGAAGCAGAACTCGTCGGCGGTTACCACCCCGAGTACGGCAGCATGAAGTTCGCTGTGTTTTTCATGGCAGAGTACATGAACTTGGCCATTGTCTCCGGAATGCTCACGGTTCTTTATTTCGGCGGCTGGCATTTGCCTTGGGTGACGGATGCCACTTTGCTCGCGTGGATTGGCAATCGCAATATTTTGACGCTTATCCAGATCGCGGTCTTCACCGCTAAAGTTTCCTTTTTCATGTGCTGCTTTGTCTGGGTTCGCTGGACGATTCCCCGTTTTCGTTTTGACCAGCTCCTGCGCCTTTCTTGGGAAAACCTGATTCCGCTGGGACTTCTTAATATCGTGGGAACGGCCATCATCCTCTACCTGAAGGACCGAGTATGAGAGAAGGCTTTTTCATCTTTTTCAGTTTGCTGACCATTGCTTGTGCTTTGGGCGTCGTGTTTGCGAAAAATGCGGTCTACAGCGCTTTCAGTTTAGTACTTAGCTTCTTCGGCCTCGCTGCGATTTACGTTCTTTGGGGAGCGACCTTTATTGCGATGGTTCAGATCCTTATTTATACCGGTGCTATCGTCGTTCTATTCCTTTTCGTGGTTATGCTCCTCGACATTGCCAAAGGACCGCCTACGATTTCCACCGGATGGTGGATGGCTGCACTTACAGGCGCTACGGTTTGGGTTTTCTCCGTGCTTCTTTTGCGAACGCTCAATAAGTCAGGCCTCCCGGTGCCTACGGGTACTTTGGCTGCAGTAGACATACGCACCATCTCGAAACTGCTCTTTTCTGAATATCTGTGGCCGTTCGAAGTGCTTTCGATTTTTATGTTGGCCCTTATCGTAGCGGCTTTTGCGCTAGCGCGGCCTGAGAAGGGAGAGACTCCATGAACCAAGTGATCAGCCCTTCTTTGCTCCAATGGTCGCACTATTTAGCGGTATCGCTTTTTGCGCTAGGACTTTTAGGTTTTTTGGTCCGAAAGAACGCCATCGTCGTTTTGATGTGCGTCGAGCTGATGCTTAACTCTGTGAACTTGATCTTAGTTGAAGTCTCGATGCGCACTGGACGGCCTGAGGGCATCATCATGGTCGTGTTTGTCATCACCATAGCCGCCGCAGAAGCTGCCGTGGGCCTAGGCATTATTTTGAATTTGTATCGTCTGAAAGACACTGTGGAGATGGACTCCTTTAAGACATTGCAGGGATAGCGAATGGGCAGTCTTATTTTATTAATGCTGGCGTTTCCCCTAATCGGAAGCGTCGTTAATGGCCTCGTTCTTAGAAC
>JBBQIT010000456.1:0-3867 GCA_038325205.1 Bdellovibrionota bacterium | reverse complement strand
ATTGATATCCGTCCTAGTGGGACCTCCCGCTTTGGAGGCGGCAGAGAGAAGCATTACATTTAAAGCACTCTGCCCCAATGAGAGCGAATCTCAACAAGTTCGCCTGCTGCGTACGATAGAGACGTTGCGGGCTTGTCTGGTTTTTACTCATGAAGATGTGGAGTTCTGTTTCTCTGCCCTTCCCGTAACGCCAAAAAACGAGCTAATCAAATCCACTTTCCACGCGTATCTCGATTCGGAGTTGGCGCAGGATCTAGCGGCTCGAGCGTGGGCGCTGCGCGACCGGTTAAGCCAGCCCCGAGAAACACCCACCAGCGAGACCATTTTCATTCCAGAGCTAGTTAGCCCTTTATTCACCGAAGTAGCCAAGGCTTTTGGAGGGGAAGTGTCCGAGAGCTGGAATGTCGTTTTTGAAAAGCCCTCACGCCCCAATTTTGAGGCCTACGCGCTAAACGCCCCTAGCGATATCGCTTTAGAACGGCTCGCCGAAAGAGTCGCTGCCCTCATTAAGAGAAATGCCGATCCCTCTCGCATCGTGATCCCCTTTCGGGGAACCAATTCAGAGAGAACTTATCTCAAACTCCAGCTTTCCCGCTTTCAGGTCCCCTATGTGGATCATCAAATTCCTTTGGAAAGTCGGACACCGGAATTCCACAACGAGATCCAAAAAGGGCTAAGTGCTCTAAAGTCTTTTCGATCGGCCGCGATCCACGACCGGCTTCGTTGGGCCTCACTTATTTCTGAAGCTTCACACGGGGTGAGATCCGACGTCCCATGGAGTGAGCTATTGAAACGTCTGGTGACTTTGGAGAAAATTACGACCGAAGAGAAATCAACTCTTGATGAGGCCCTGCAAGCGACTGCTTTGCCTTCGCTAAGCGAACTCTCCGGGGTTTCACTCACCGATTTTCATCCCCCCGCTATCGGAGATCTTCACGTCCTCCCTTTTGTTTCTACTCCCAGGCCCGAAAGAGAACGTCACCCACTTCTGCTTAAGCCTGATGAAAGAGACATGTTGAAACGCGCGGGCTTTCCGATCCAAACTCTGGGCTCTGAGGCGCTCAGACAAACTGAATTTCTTAGCGCTTATCAGGCAATGCCCCGAACCTCTCTTTATGTAACAGAACCGATTAAACTTAAAACTTTTGTATTGAATAGACCTTTCCGAGAGGCTGAACTGTCCGCGACTAGTTTTACGGTGCCGCTACCGGCCAAGTCGCTGAGTGCTACGCAACTCGAGGCCTATGCCGGTTGCCCAACTCAATACTTTTTTGGAAACCGCTTAAAGCTTCGTCCGAAAGCCACCAAGGATTCCGGATTTGCCCTCTTACTCGGCCAAGCCACCCATCTTGCCTTGGAGAATGAGTTTAAGAAAAAACCGCTCGCTATTTCGGTCGAGTCTTTGAAACAAGCCTTCGACGAGGCCTTAGTGACACTGGCGCCGGATCTCGATCTTTCCCACCCGACGGCCACCATTCTGCGCGCTACTTTTTCTGACTTCGCCAATCGAATAGGCCCTTTGGAAGAAGCGCTAAAACTTTTAAGTGGAGGCTCCACTCCCGAAGCCGTGGAATTACCTTTCGAGATCCGTGTGGGACAAGTCACGGTTACTGGTAAGATTGACCGCGTGGATAAGCTCGCCAATGGCGACTATCTTATTTTGGATTATAAGACCGGCAATATCGATTTTACTCCCGATCACATTACCCAAGGGATTCACTTTCAAGCGTTGCTCTATCTCCTTGCCGGCGATCAATCGCTTTCGGGCGGGTGTGCCGGAATTCTTTTTTATGACCTTAAAAAGGGCGAACTAAAACGAGGAATGCTTCGCGCCGAACGTTTTGACCCCTCCGCAAAAAAACTAGTCACGCGCGGGCATCTTTTGGAGGACTCCGCCTTCCAAGAGATCAAAGCGAACGGCGTTGCTGCTTTGGGTAACATCGCTTCGAAAATTGCCGCGGGCGACTTCAGTCCCACTCCTTCGTCGGCTCAGTGTGAATATTGCGACTTCCCGGCCTTCTGTCGAAAGGGGCATGGGTATGCTTGAAGCGAAACGTCCCTTGACCCCAGAACAAAGACGCGCCGTGGAAACGCTCGAGGGGCCCCTTGCACTCATGGCCGCGGCCGGCAGTGGTAAGACCACAGTAATGGTCGAACGTTATCTTCGATTGCTAGAGACCGGAGTCACGCCTCGTCAAATTTTGACGCTCACTTTTACCAACGAAGCGGCGGACCAATTGAAGGAACGAATCCTTCACCGCCTTTCCGACGACAACCAATCGGACCCTCTTAGAAAAGAGGTCGGTGAGACTCGTAACATTGGAACCATTCACAGCTTCTGCTATCGCTTGCTCGACGCTTATGGAAGCACCATTGGGTTGCCGCCGCTAGAGACCATCCTCTCAAATTTTGAAAAGGTTTCGGCTTTTGACCGACACTACAACGGTTGGCTGGAAAACTTACCCGAAACAACGCTTCGCCGTTTACTCACTCTCTTCACCCGACAGGATATGCGCGTCGTAGCCCGTTCGCTTTTTGATAAACGTTTTGCCTTCCGGGCAGGACTTGATCTAATCCCTGAGACAAATCCAGAGAGCGCTCTCCTCCAAGAGCTGCAATCGGCCTATGCCCCGCTGGTAAAAGCTCTAGAAAACGAATGCTACGCCAAAGGCTCCTACTCTTTTGATGATTTAGAATATCTAACGCTTAGAATCTTAAAAGAGTCGCCACCGACATTGCAGCGCCTCCAGGAACAGTACCTTCATCTTTGCATTGATGAATTCCAAGACACTAGCCAAACCCAGTGGGAGATACTCTGTTTGCTAAGAGGCGATCGTTGGGACAAACTCTTTGTAGTCGGAGATCCCAAACAATCTATCTATCGATTCCGTGACGCTGACGTGAGCATTTTTCTCAACGTGATTCAAGAGATTCCCGAGAAACGAGGTGAGGTCCAAAACCTTTCCGCAAACTTTCGCTCCGCTCCCGAAGTCTTGGCTCCCATCAATAAATTGTCGGCTTCTTTCTTCGCTGGCTCCTCCATCCCCTTCGCCGCCATGGAAGCTGGAAAACCGACAAGCGGCAATCTCGAGGCTTTCCGAGTCATTCGCTACCCCGGCGTCAAAACAGAATTAATTGGCAGCGAGATTAATGCCGTCGTCGAACGGGTGAAATCAACTTTGGCCAGCGGAACCAAGCCAAGCGACGTCTGTCTGCTATTTCGGGCGGGAGATAGGATTTCGCTCTTTGCCCGTGCCCTGAAAGCCCAGGGGATCGAAGTCTCCGCCAAACGATCGGGAGCACTTTTTGAAAGCTTTGAGATTTTGGATCTGGTTCACTATCTAAGAGCGATTGCTAATCCCTTAGATGATTTCGCGGTGGCGGCCTTTCTTCTCTCTCCCTATGTCGGGTGGTCTTACGAAACGCTTTGGAAAGAGACGCAAAAGGAAGGCAAATCGCTCTTCGAAAAGTTATTACTCTCTGCCCCTTCGGAACTTAGTTGGTTCTTCAGCGCCATTGATACGGGAATGGATTCGACTCAACCGGCCTTAGAGTTGCTCTTCTCACAAAGTCGGTACTTCCCGGAGAACACGGAACTTTTATTGGAATGGGTAAATGCTTTAGGAGAAGTGAAGTCGTTAGATGAGACCTTGAGAAACTTAGAAGGCTGGCAACGAGAAGGCATTACTGTCGCTCTACGTCCCTCTCAAGAAGACGGGGTAAGACTCATGACGGTTCATGCCGCCAAAGGGTTAGAGTTCGACCACGTCCTTCTGGTGGATAACTTAAGGCAGATGCCTCGACGTTCCCCACCTTTACTCTTTCACGCCGGCCATCCGCCAGGAGTTCGCTACCGATCTCAAGGAG
>JBBQIT010000455.1:0-3880 GCA_038325205.1 Bdellovibrionota bacterium | reverse complement strand
TACGGAATATGACGAGTATAAACTCCATCGTCGTTTCCAACGGATGGGGCGTCTCGTCTGGGACGAAAGAATTAAAAGACTTAAGAACTACCACGTCATGATATTGTGGATTGGCGGAGTTGGAACGTGGGCTGCGGAATCGTTAGTGCGTTCTGGTGTGGGTAAGGTCACCCTAGTTGATTTTGACGAGATCTGTGTGACCAACGCCAATCGGCAACTACATGCGCTTTCTGGTGAAGTGGGGAAAAATAAAGCTGAAGTAATGGCAGCTCGGATGAAAGCGATCAATCCACGGGTGGATGCCAGGCCAGTTCCTATTTTCTATAACGAGGAGCACCACGATGAGGTTTTCTCAGAACGTCCTGATTTCGTAATCGACTCCATCGATAATATGAAGGCGAAATGTCAGTTACTCGCTTACTGTCGTGACGCCAAGATCCCAGTGGTTACTTCTACGGGAGCGGGTGGTCGATTAGATCCTACTCAAGTCAAAGTGATCGACTTAGGATTGACCTCGGTCGATCCTTTAGCACGAGAACTTCGAAAAATTTTACGACACAAATACGGTTTCACTTTGGAAGAAGGCGCTGAGTTTGGAATCACTTCTGTGTATTCGATGGAGCCCGCTCAAGAGCCCATCGAACTTCACTACGACAACGGAAAAGGATTCCGTTGTGTCTGTCCCAATGGCGATAACCCGTATTTCACGTGCGACAGCAGAAATCTCATCATGGGAAATGCCAGTTTTGTGACTGGAACGTTTGGGCTTATTTGCGCTTCGGTAGCGATTCGAAAGCTGATTGAAGATCCTCAAAGTGACAATAAAGGCGTGACTGTCTAAAGCGACGTCTATTTTATCCTTCCTCTCTTGGCCGCCCCCTTAGCTTTTCATGGCATTGGCATTGCACAGTTGCCCCTTCGGTAGACCCTGGGTTTGCCTATGAGTATTGGGGCGTAGGATGAGACTTTTCAAATTCTTTGTTATCGCAGGTCTCGTCGGTTTCTATCTTGTCGCGTGCGCCAAAAACCCCTATTTGAGTACGGGCGGTGGTAACTATACTGGCGGTCCTTTCTACGGGAGCCCAGGCAGCACCAGTATTCCCTGGTCGATTACAGAAATGGAAACTCAGGTTACCTCTTGCACCAATACGCTGACATCGGGATCCTCTGACGTTAGCTCTCGACAGAGGAATCGAAATTATTGTAAGTGTATTTTCCGGATCATCTCATTGGACTATTCGTACTACGGGTATAACAATCAGGCTTCCGACATCCTCACCTATTACAACAGTCAGGGGAAATTCGATTCGTGTAATTAAATTGTGTCGCGTTTCACGCTCATGATCCTACACATCTTGCATTGAAAACAATGGAGAATCTATCGGCTCACCCTGACTTTCATTCGTGTCATCGAAAGAAGATTGGAACACGAGAAAACTTCAGGGTCAGCTGGATATCCTCCCGATCTTTCTAAATTACGCCGGCGGTCAGAAGCCTTCTTCCGCGCGAAGTAGGCTTCGCCCTTTACTATCCGTTCGCCGCTTGGAAGCGTCTTGGGCAAGAAAGGCTTTTTTGTCAGCTTATTCGGCAAGCTCAAGTCGCCTATTTTCGGAAGAGAGCAGATTTTTATGTCGGCTCATTACGCTCTTCCCCAGTATCCGCTCACCTTCAAGCTTGTTGTGTGCTTGGCAAAGCAGCCGTCGATTAGAAATCAAATCAGACCTGCCACCCCTAGCAAAGGGCCAACGATGGTCTAATTGTAACCCCCAGGTTGACTCACATCGCTTTCCTTCGGGGCTTTGATAAGTACATCTAGCCTCATCTCTTTGGGTAACCTCTCGTTTGACTGCTACCGGAGTACACCGGGTGTGCTTAACGATTTCGGGCTTATTAACTTTGCGAGTCACCTTTTGGATTTTTTCTTCTTGGGCCTTTATGTAAAACCCATATACTTCCGCTTCAATATCTTCCAGCCGTCCTTGTGGGTACTTATGGGCTAAGAGGTCTTTCACCTTTTGCATTTGCCTCACGAGGGAATCATTGGCGACGTAGCTGATTCTTACCCGCGTCACTTCCCTTTCGATGGAAGGAGTTATTTCCAAAGGGGAAGAAGTTGCCTTCGCCGGAGAAGGTTCTTGGACAATCACTTTAGCAATGGGAGTGATGGAATCTCTTGGCTCTGATTTTGGAACAAAACGGCATTTTATCTCTTCCACTCGGTATCGACCCAATCCTTGAGCTTCCTGGAATAATGCTTCGGCATTCGCCGAGGTCAAGCAGGGGGCTAAGATAGTGATGTTAGTCATCGTGATTTTATTGTTTTCTAGTAGCCCCAAGACAAAAGAGAATTTTTGAATCACCCGACACACTTGAATCCGTTTTCCAGAAGTACTCTCTGACAACCCTAATTCGTTCAAGCAAAAATCATAGAGAGAGCTATAACCCATCTTGGCCCATAATTTTCTTCGGTCGACTTCAGCTAACCGTTTAAAAAAAAGAGCCTGCTCCTTTCTTTCACGTTTCACGCCCTCTTTAATCAAAGTGATTAGATTTCTATCATCAGAAGAAATAATTTCCATAGTGACCTCGCTTTCTTAAAGAAGTTTTACCATGGGTTTTTTGGGGTATCTGGCGTGTCCGTCATGCGGTTCGCGCAAGTCATAAGAAAGACCCGGAGTAAGCGTGAAAGAGTAGGCCACCGTCCCCCGGTTATCACGCAAAAAAAGAGGGTCCCATGGGTCTTGTGGAGAGCGATGCCAACACTGAGAAAAATAGGCGAAAAAAAAGTCAACCCTAATTTACGCGATGCTCCCTACTGCATTCGCTGAGTAATTTTGTTTCCCAAGGGGACGCCTCGGGCTCGGCCGAGGTGTTTCCAAGCGGCTCATAAATGATAGACGAAAAAAAAAACTTCTTCCGCGCGGAAGCCGCCCGGTTTTTTTCTGTCACCGACAAATAACAGAAAAGAGGCTCCTTACTAGATAAGGCTTTCGGAGATGTGATCAATCATGAGCGTTTCACGCGACACAATTTATCCTGAGGGCGAAGCCCGAAGGATCTCGTGGTATCGAGCAGAGCCGTGGTCGTGAGACGGACGCTCCCAACAGAGCATTGGCTGATTGGTGGGTCAATGGTAGTTCGTAGGTGCGCGTTTGGCTTCGTCATTCAGTTCTGAACGCAGCCTTACCGCAGCCTCGCTCTGGATTCCCTTCGAATTTTGGAAGGTATCTACGTAACGATTGAACAGACCCACAATCCGAAAATCACGCGCGACGGATCGATCGGTTTCTAGCAGCCTTTGAAACGCTTCCGGTTTCATTCCGGGATGAGGTTCGAGAGCCAGATCGACTGAGTGGAAGCTTTCATGGATCGCAAGGCGCGTTGGCCGCGATAAAGTTTTCAAAGCCATTTCTTCGATTTTCCAGTAGGTTCGAAGTTGGTCCAAATAGACTTGGATATTCTCCTCCACACTCGTCATGTCTGGATCTGAGACGTTTTCTAGGTATTCAAACTTTCTGCGGATCAATTCAACATAGTCTGGGTCGTGGGTTTGATTTTTCGTCGCCAAAATTCCAGCAACTAAACCCAAGCGTGTTTCATGAGCTGCATTCAAACGTAGCTGAACGGGCCTAAGATGTTTTAATCGATCATATTCTCGTTTCATTACGATAGAGACTTGCCGGTGTTTTAGCCATTCCGCTCGCGCGCAGAGCGTATCGAGATGAGCATAAGGGGAGCAGCGGACTTCAGCGGATTTTATGTCGATATATTTGAGAACAGGAGCGGTCTCGTCGCTACCGACCAGAACTTCAGCGGGAAACGTGATCGCTCCTCTAGATTCCAATTCACTTAAAGTAGAAGTTAAGTAGCCGCGAAGACG
>JBBQIT010000454.1:0-3892 GCA_038325205.1 Bdellovibrionota bacterium | reverse complement strand
GATATTCTCCATCACCACCACCGACGCATCCACGTTCATTCCCGCGGAAAGGGCTAGCCCTCCTAAAGAGATTAAATTGAGATTAATGCCGAAGAATCGCATTAAAATAAAAGCCAACACCATGCTAATGGGAATTTCGATGGCAGCAGCGATTACATTTCTAAAGCTTCCGATGAATAAAAAAAGCACAACGACGGCGAGCATGGCTGCGATTGCTATCTCTTGCAGGACATTGTTGATCGCGGAACGAATAAATTGAGAAGGGTCTACCAATATTTTGTATTTGATATCGGGGGGGAGCGTTTTAAGGGTCTGTCTAACGATCTCCAAAGCTTCTTCGGACATTCGTTTAACGTTTCCTCCAGGCCGCGGTGTGGTCTGAAGAATCAGGCTAGGGCTTCCACTCGACTTAAAGATCATGTTACTGCCGGATTTCGGAGACCAGTCGATATGAGCCACTTCGCCCAAGTGCACTGTTTTTCCCGACGGGGTGGGCACTACTACTCTGTTGAGATCGTCGACTCTTTGGATGAGTCGCGGCATTTCAAGTTGAATCGTCTCCTTCGACAGAGTCACCGATCCACCTGCTGACCCCGTTAGGGCCGATCGTATGGCCTCGTCGATGTCCCGCGGAAGCAACTGCAAGGTCGCCATCACGTCGGATTTTAAATCGATCCGAATTTCTTTTTGATTCGGATTGTAGAGCATGGGATCCGAAGCATCAGGAAGTTTTGAAATCTGCGGCATTAAGGTCGGCTGCAGAAGATCGTAGAGTGAATCGAGACTTCGGGTTTCGCTGTAAATGCTGATCGCAAGAAACCCTCGATTCCCTCCGCGTAAACCGACCCAAATGCCCTCACGAGATTCCTGACTAAGCCGGGAAGCGAATGAGTTTACGATATTGGAAACTTCACGTTCGGCGAGTTGGGGATCCACGCCCCAGAGGAACTTTAGATGATAGCGAACATTTCGGCGTCTATACTCAGCTTCGGTAGATCCTAGATTCACCCCTCGGCTGGAGAGACGGCGTAGTTGGCCCTCAAGATCTTTGCCAAAGGAATTAAGAAACTCCTCGGAAGTGGAACTTCCGAATGGGATATCTACAAAAACTTCTGGTTTGGCGCTGTTAGGGAAAAGGGAGATGGGTAAGTGAAAGCCGCACCACAGTCCTACGGCCGCAAGGGCGCCCAGCAATAGATAGACTCGTAGTGGGGATCCGTAGAGCTTACTCAAACTGTCCACTTTCCGCTGTCTGAACTTTCACCTTTTCGCCTTGGGCGATAAAGGCGCTTGAACGGAGGACGACGGGCATTCCCTCCTTAAGACCTGACGTAATTTCGACGACGCCGCGCTCAGAAGTTCCGATTTCCACGGGGACAAATTTCGCAGTTTCGTCTTCTACGATACGCACAAAAATTCTATTGTCTCGATACACCAAAGCATACTCGGGAATTTGGTACCCAATGCGTTGGCGGACTTTAAAGGTAACGCGACCTAGCTGGCCGCTGGGGAGGAAGGGAGCCCCTTTGTTTGGCTCCGAAATCGAGATCTCGCACGTCGCGGTTCCTGTGGCAGGGTCGATTTGGGGGCTGATGCCTTGCACTTTCACATTGGTCTTTGTCGAAGAGCCATTCGTGGTGAGCTCGCCCTGAAGGCCGGGAATAACAGCGTTCAAATCTGCGCTAGCAATTTCCGCGAGCACTGAAATTCGTTTGGGATCGGTAATCGTAGCAAGTTTTTGTCCTTTAGCGACTCGCGTACCTTCGGTTACGTCCATCGAACTTACGACTCCCGCGACGGGGGCAGGAACAATGAGAGGACGGTAATCGTAAACGGGATCGATCTGTTTGAGCGTCATTACTCGGTCATTTTTTTTAACCGACCGGCCCAACGGAGATACGATCTTTGCCACCACGGCATCCGCATCGGCGACTACGCTAGCGTTGATTTGCGATTGGATGCGAACTGGATAGACGAGGGTGTCGTGAATATTTTCCGACTTTGCCACCTGGGTAAATACCGTAGGAAGTTTGGCGTCGGATACGTGCGTGGGGGCTGAACCCAAGACCGCAAACGAAGTGAAAATGCAAATTAGGAGAGTGAACCGATTCCGCATAAGAGCTCCTCACAAACCTTCCCCAGAAAGAGACGTGTTATAGCGTAAAGTGGTGACTAGGGTCAAACCAACGCGACGCATAAAATAATAAAAAAGCTAAGAAATTAAAATAGATAACCTCCCAGAATCCTTTCCTTTTTCGCGGTTTATTTACACCCTTTCGCCTTCGGCTCCCCCGAGGACGACGTCTCGCTAACTCCCTGTAATCATTGTAGAGATAATCCCCTGGGGGAGCCGAAAGGCGACGGGTCTTATTGAGGCAATCGGGCGTGGGTGTGATACGAGGCGAACTGGTTGAGGAGCCTGGAGAGATGGACCGCACGAGAAGGGGTCATCCGCACATCATTCCAGCGGCTCAATTTTAGGTCTTCGACTACATGTAAGAAGGTTCTGTCTTCATGATCAATGCGTAAAAACTGCTGGAGAGGACTTTTCTGCGAACAGACTTTGCAAAGAATCCCTCCCGCTTCGACGTCAAAAAATTCCTCGTTCTCCAATTCCTCTCCGCAGCGTGCACAAGCGTCTACTCTCGGCTTTAATCCCAGCTCCGCTAGAAACTTTGCTTTGAAGACGAGTCCTAAAAGTTCGAGACGGCTTTCGTCTGCCTCGCTTTCAATGAGCGAAAGCGTTTGCCCCAATAGACTGTAAACCGCGGGCAGGGGAGCGGCGATGTTGGCTAGTTGCTTTACCCACTGAGTAACCTTCCCCGCCAAAAGGAGTTTGTCTAAATGATCTCTAATCCCGGTGAAGGAATTGAGAACGGTGAGCTCGTTTAGGTATGGACGATCTTTCGGATCTCCGCGAATAAAGATCTCGTCATGGCAAAACAGGTCCAGTCCGCCGACATATCGCCGTTTACTTTTCTTCGCGGATTTAGCGAGGACAGAAATGAGCCCCCAGTTCTTGGTGAAGAACTGAACATAAAGATCGGCTTCTCCAAAACTTTCTTTGGATATAACGATGGCCTTTGAACTAAATCCGGGACCCGAGGGCCTCATCTTTAAGGACCTACGCGTTTAGCGGTAGCAAGAGAGAGAGGAGAACAATCTTTGGTTGTCGTTTCCTGCGGACGCTTTTTAAATTTCAAATAAAAGAAGGCGCCAATGCAATTAAACAAAATCGAATAGACCTGCAAGATAGTACAAAGGGTGGCCCCTTGCTTGGGATCGGCGCCCATCCATTCGAAGAGTTTATAAAAGGCCACTTGTCCCACGCCGATTCCACCGGGAAGTAAGGGAATCGCCGAGACGGTAAGCCCAATCGGAACGATAAAGAAGTAGTGAGCCAGATCCATTTGGATCCCGATCGAATGGCCTTGAATGCTGTAGAGCAGGTTGATGCCGAGCACGGAAAATGCGGAGAGCATGAGAGAGCTAAGGATGGCTCGACTGTGATCTCTATAAAGAAGGGCCGCATCCACGACACCAGCAATACGGGGAACTTTCTTTAGAAACGCTATTAATTTTTGAACTGCGCCCGAACGCCAAACCATGGGGGAGTAAAAAGCGATAAGAAATACTCCGCTCGCCGTACTAAACGTCCAAAGCGAAAGGGCTATGCCTTTTAACTCGGGCCGGGCGCTGAGCCATTGGCGGTAAAACAAAAGTGTGACTGCAGAATAAAATACAATAACGGCAAGTCCGATAACTCTATCTAACAATACGGTGAAGACGGCCTTCGTTTTCCGACGAGGTTCTTGGCCCGCGACATACCAGGCTTTAATCAGATCACCGCCGACCGATCCTGGCATGAAAGTATTAAAAAAGATCCCAATCA
>JBBQIT010000453.1:0-3895 GCA_038325205.1 Bdellovibrionota bacterium | reverse complement strand
CGGGCGATCTCATGGGGAGTACGGCCCTAAATTTTCAGGCGCTGGTGGTCCAAGAAGTATTGCCGACGCCTCCTTCACAAGTTGTGGTGTTACAAAGAGACGGACATTGGGTAGTGATTGATGGAGTTTCTTATTGGGTTCCTCACCCGTATCGTGCGGATTGGGTCCCTTATCAACACGGGCACTGGGCTTATGTAGCTTCCGACGGCTGGACGTGGGTGTCGTATGACCCCTGGGGAGCTTATACGGATCACTACGGCATTTGGAGATTACACGGGAGTTATGGTTGGGTGTGGCTTCCTTTTGAACATCCCGTCTATCATCCCTCGACGGTTACCTTTTTCTTTTCGGCGGGCCACATCGGTTGGAGTCCCTATTACTCGGGTTGGCCGGGCGGCTACCGAGCCGGCGAGCATCAGGGGTTTCGTGACGGGTATCACTCGGGAATGATCGCAAGCCAAACTCCCCACGGAGCGACCGTAGTCGTAGAGCATAATTTTTACGCCAACAATATCTACAAAGCGCAGCTTTCAAAAGAAGCGGTGCCCTCGATCTACCGAGCGGCGGTGACGTCGCGATCCTTCGGCCCGCAACCGGGAGGATTAAATCCGATAGGCTCCCGCACTTGGGTGCAAAGCCGAGTAAATAGCAATCCCTTTCCCCAGACGTCGGCCAGGATGATAAAAGAGCCAGGCGCCACTTTCCGAACGCCGGTGCCTTTTCATCCGACCCCTGTCGAATATCCTCGATCGCGGTTTACCCCTTTGCCAGCGCCGATTCGCGGCATTCAGCGAGGGAGAGCCACTCCGGCAATGAAAATTCCTAGCGGGCCTCGTCGCGGTTAAGAAAATTTTTCTGAGAAATTCGCTTGTGAAATTATTGCAGAGCGTTGTATTCGATCAGTAATGGGTTGGTTTAATTGGTTATGGGTAAGGACGGCACTGATCTGGGGTACTTTTACCCCTTTCGCTCTAGCGATCACTCAATCCGCTCCTGGGACCGCCCCTTCTTGCGGAGAGTGGATTTCGGTCCACGAGGTGATCACTCGCGCGCTTCCTGAATTGGAGGAGAGCGATATCGTCGTGTTGTGGCAAGAGGCCACCACCCACAAAAGAAGAGAAGCGATTCTAAAGTTCGGCGAAGAGGCGCAAGTTTTCAATCTGTTGGATGCTTTGCTAGAGCGCGCGGCCCGATACGCTCGGCCTGTGCTGGCAGAAATAACGAGAAAGAAAAGGCCGGAACCCCCATCCGAGCTTTCGTCCGCAATTTCGGCACATAATCCGGCGCTATCCGAAGGCCAGAGAGCCTTTGTCATTAAAGCAATCTATCAGCTGTTTCAAAGGGATGACGAAATAACCGCGACGACGATTCGCCAAGAGATTCAAGCGCTCATCTTTGAAAGACTGATAGCCGAGATCGATCTTAATCATCTGGAAGCTGAGGAAGTTTCCCGGGGAGTTGTCGCCGCGGATCGGTATTTCTCTGAACGTTTGGAGCTAACTGCGGAACAAGATCAAATCCTTTACACTCTGTTTACCCGAAATAGTTATAAACCACTCAAATATTGGCAAAGCTTTATGGATAGATTGGGCAGCGGTCCGCCCTCCATCCGAAAATCAATGATTCACAATCTATTGGTATTAGCTTCTGGTGAGCGTGCGCCTCATTCAAAGTTTTGCCGAGACGGGATTTTTGAGCTCGCTCCCAAAGGGCCTGCGCGAGTTTGGTATTTCAATGCGGCGGATGGAACTCCAATGCTGGTTATCGGCGAAACTGATGTCAAATCGGGAAGTAATTTTAGAACCTGCCGCCAAGATGCCTGCATCGACGAAGTTGAGAAAGTAGCTCGCGATTACTATCTTAGGCGGTAGGCCGTTAGTTCAACCCAGTAGATTAATGTCGGGATTTTCTAGCTTCTGCTTGGGTGCGCCGTCTTTCGCTACCTTTATCATCGCTTTTCCCACCTGTTCTGTGGTCGTAATCACTTTAGAAAAAAACGGGCGATAAATAGGATAGAAAGGAGCCACTACCGTGTAGAGGGCTTGATACAGTTTGGTTTTGGATTTGATTCCATGCAAGGGCTGTATAAATCCGGGACGAAACATGTAAGAAGCTTTAAAGGGAAGCTTCATTAGATCGTTCTCGGTCTTACCTTTCACCCGGGCCCACATGATACGGCCCTTCTCGGTGCTGTCGGTTCCCGTGCCCGAGACGTAAATAAAAGTCATTTGAGGATTTTCCGATACCAGCGTTTTCGCGGCATCCATTGTGATGTCGTACGTAATGTGGTGGTAGTCGGGCTCTTTCATTCCGGCGGAAGAAACACCGAGACAGAAGAAACAAGCATCGTATCCGGCAAGCTTTCCCTTAATCGTCGAAAAGTCGAAAAAGTCTTTATGAACCAGCTCTGTTAACTTTTCGTGTTTTTGCACGCCGGGACTTCTTACGATGGAAAGCACACTTTCGACATCAGGGCTAAGCAAACACTCGCGGAGCACTCCTTGCCCTACCATTCCGGTCGTTCCAAAAAGAATAACTTTCATGGGTCCTTTATACCCCCCAGAAAGAATGAATCACAGCCATTACCTAAACGCCTCATCCCCACCAAACGTGACCAAAATGGGGGACGGAGGCTTCGAAACCGGCCAATTTGTGCCTAAAAAACGGGGGACGGAGGCATTTTTTTGAGAAGGAAAAAGGTTCTCGACGGTAGCTGGGCCTTTGAATAGGCTATCTTGGTATGAAGACTAAAGAAGAGATATGTGCGAATTGGTTGCCCAGGTACACGGGGGTTCCGATAACCGATTTTGCCGACTACATTCTGCTGACTAATTTCCAAGCTTACGTCGCTAGTTTTGCTGCCAAGTTCTCCGTTCCCGTAGATGGAATCGATAAGCCGATGCCCAGCGCAACTTGTAAAGACTCCAATATCTCTATCATCAACTATCAGATGGGCTCGGCCAATGCCGCCACCATCATGGACCTACTAAGCGCTAGAAAGCCGAAAGGCGTTCTGTTCCTTGGAAAGTGCGGTGGTCTGAAGAAAAGTACTGAGATTGGGCATTTCATTTTGCCCATAGCAGCCATTCGAGGAGAAGGAACTTCTGACGATTACTTCCCTCCGGAAGTACCCGCCTTGCCTTCCTTTAAAATGCATAAGTTCGTGTCCGATAAGCTTCTGGAACATAACTACGAATACCGGACGGGGGTTATCTACACGACGAACCGCCGTGTGTGGGAGCATGACGACGCTTTTAAAGAACGCCTTCGAAATCTGACGGCTCTAGGAATTGATATGGAGACGGCCACCATTTTTATCGTTGGCCATCGCAATGAAATTCCCAGGGGCGCCCTGCTTTTAGTGACCGATGTTCCTATGACCCCTGAAGGGGTAAAGACTGAGGCTTCAGACATCAAAAACACTCATTGGAACGAGATCCATCTGGATATTGGCATCCAATCGCTCATTGAGATCCAGACCCAGGGCGAAGAGATAAAACATTTCACCTACTGATAGTATGTCCTTTCATAAGGATGTGTCTCTCTGTGACCCATATCTTCTCATTTCGTCTCAATAATATTTTTGCGTAATTGTGATTTCCAGCCATTCCCGTAATTCATGATCCATTGACGCGGTGAGAATCGTAATTTTTTAACAAGGAGTGGAACAATGAAGGCGAAAGTGTGGCTAGTGGGACTTGTCCTAGCCATGGGATTAGTAAACCTATCCTATGGTCATGAAGGTGTGTTTGAGGCAATGCGAGATTCGTTGCCTCGATTTTTCGAACGCGTAGTAGTGCCCGGCAGTACGTTTCATCTTGGTCGCGGACATGAAAAGCTTGTCGATGTCCCGTACGGACCTCGCGACATGAGCAAACTGTTTATCCAAGCTCAG
>JBBQIT010000452.1:0-3918 GCA_038325205.1 Bdellovibrionota bacterium | reverse complement strand
AACGTAAGTTAGTGATAGATAAAGTGGCAGCAGCCATCAGTCTGCAAAGCTACCTGGATAGTCTGCATTTCAAGGCGACACCCCCTTGGGACGAAAACGAAAACTAAATCAAACTAAAGGCAGTACCTCCACTCGGTTCGCCTCCCTTATCATCGTCGCACTGATTTTGATTACCATTGGGATCGGTGCTGTCCTTTACCATGGTTCAAAAGAAGGCGAAATTGCCGACATCATCATTCCTCACGGATCCTCTTTGGCCCATGTCTCTGAGATCTTAAATGAACAAGGAGTTATCGATCAGCCCTTGCTGTTCAAGCTACTCCTGCGCTTCACCGGAGGAACCAGCCGAGTTCGAGCCGGCGAATTTCGCTTCCGCAAAAATAGCCGGGTCATTGATGCGATGTGGGTCATCTATCATGACACCCCTATCGTCCATCAAGTCACCATTCCGGAAGGCTTTAACGTAAGACAAATTGCGGCCCTTCTTATCGCTGAAAAACTAGTCGATGAGAAAAGATTCTTGGACCTTACTCTCACTTCGCAAGCCGCAAAAAAATACAGCCTCTCCAGCCCCAACTTAGAGGGATTTCTCTATCCGGACACCTACGCTTTCTCCAAAGTAGATGGCGAAGAGAAGATCATCGACCAAATGGTCCAACATTTTTTAGAGATCTATAAGAGAGATCTTCGGGCGGACGCTGAGGCACAAAAGGTTTCCCTCCTCGATCTTGTGACCTTGGCTTCTATTATCGAGAAGGAAACTGGGGTAGATTCCGAGCGAGAAAAAGTTTCCTCAGTTTTTCACAATCGTTTAAAAAAGAAGATGAAGCTCCAAAGTGATCCGACCACAATTTACGGACTTAAGGATTACAAAGGAAAGATCCATAAGAAGGATCTGCTCACTTACACACCCTACAATACTTACACCATTCCCGCTTTACCGCCGGGCCCCATTTCCAATCCTGGGGAAGCTTCTTTAAAGGCCGCTCTCCACCCCGCGACCACGAAATACCTCTATTTTGTATCGAATAACTTGGGCAGCCATATCTTTTCCGAGACTTATGAGCAACATTCTCGCCATGTGAACAACTATCAGGTAAAGAAACGTCCTAAGAAATAGATTTTGAAGAGGTAGCCCCAATGGCCGACAAGAAAAGTATCAAGGTAATGTCTCCGGACCGAGAAGTGTTAATGACGGAGATCGTCCTCCCCTCTCACACCAACGCGCTCCATACGATTTTCGGTGGCGTGGTCATGGGCTGGGTAGATATCGCCGGTGCCATCGCGGCCCAAAGACATTGCAAGTCTCCGGTCGTTACCGTTTCGATCGATTACCTACACTTCATTGTTCCTATTAAAGTTGGCTTCATCGTTCAAGTCCGCGCCCGCGTAACGTACGTCGGAAAGACTTCGATGGAAGTGGAAGTCATCGTCGATGCTGAAAACGCCAACACCGGCGAAGTCAGGCGCGCCACTCAAGCGTATCTCACCTATGTGGGCGTCGACGAATTCGGCCGCCCCAAAAAAGCTCCGCCCTTCACGCCAAAGACGGCGGACGAAAAGAAGAAATACAAAGAAGCAGAAAAAAGGCGTGCCCTACGCCTTCAATGGCAACAGCAGGAACCCTAAAACTGTCGTCGTCCCCATCATTTTCGTTATTTGCCGTCATTGCGCCTCGCAATGACGGAAATGGCAGCAATAACGAAAGCCGGAGCGCTAGAAGTTCGCTACCAGCGAAGTGGTATATAAATAATCGAACTTCTTATTACCCACTACTAAAGGCCGCGCTCGGTAAGTCCCTTGAAAAGCTAGCTTCAATGCTAAGTTTCCACTTAAGGTGACATTGAGAGAAGGCTCGAACTTGTAAATCAAGTTCGCGGTGTCGCTCAGATCAGGAAGAAATTCAAAGTAGGCTCTTCCCCAGATGCCTTCGCGGATCGCGTGACTTCCTTCGATATACAGACGAGCGATATGGCTTGAAGCACTTGCCAGAATCGCACCGGGCACCCGGTTTTCATAAACATAACGATAGCCGGCTTCGGTGAAGAGATAATTCTTCTTTTGATCGTCCGGAAAAACAAAGTACTTCCCACCGAGATCGGCATAGATTCGGTTCTCAAATCCGGCGAATTTATCGCCTTCGACACCCGGACCGGCGAAAAGTGTAAATCTTTCATTTAAGACGCGCTCATAGCGTAAATCGATGTGCCAGTTTTCTGCCGACTTCAACCCGCCCGATTTCCCGAGTAAGTAGTGAGCACTGTTTTTCAGCAGATCCGCCGGACTAAATCCGTAAGCGGTGCTTTCTTTCGCGTTAAAACTCTGGGAATCACTATTTCCGCCAGCGACGGCAATACCCAACTCGCTTGAGTTAGTTAGTCCTTCGGCTGCAATGCTCGCCCCACTCAAGAACGCCGCCAGCACAAGGAACGGTACTAATCGCATACTCACCTCATTTTTTTCAGCCACAGATTGCCACCCGGATTTTTCAAACACACCGGCATATGCTTTTCAAAAAAACTAGCATGATATCGATGTAAAAAAGTACTGAAAAGTTGGATTTCGAAGGTCGAGTTATTCATTAGAAATGCGCGGAGTAAATAGGCCTCGTTCCAAGCTCTTCCTTCGATTAACCAATCAGAGGGGTATTCAAAGGGATAAAAGATGTCGTGGATATGGACGAGAACCCCAGGGTTTAACCTAGGTAGGACTTCGAAAATGAGATAGTTAACATCGCTTCCAATCTTAGAAACGTGCGACGAATCGATAAATAGAATGTCGTTGGCCTCAAGCTTGCCAAAAACGCTATGATCGACATCCTGAACTCTTGTGGGAATGACTTTTATCTTCGCCGCGTCGCTCGCTTTTAAAAGCGGCTGCAACAATTTTGGAAAGGGCTCAACAAACGTAATATCGAGCTGGCCTCCTAAAAACAGTTCGTTGGTATCAAGAGTCACACACGAAGAGTATCCACACCCAATTTCGATAAGACGTTTCGGCTGAAACTCTCGAAGCATGCTGTAAAGAAAAATAGCGTCGGTGTGACCGTACGCTGGGTTGCGAAAGCGATATCTTAAATTAGCCTGTGCCTCTTCATAAAAAGGAACATCGGAATAATAGGCTTTAAGCTTTTCTAAGAGGGCGAGCTGACCCTCTTCATTTAAGTAAATCCCAATCGGGGTCTCTTGGCTAAAGAGTCGTGCCCAATCTCTTTCAATTTCTTTGGGATTGGGAACAGGAGAGTAATAGTGACCCGGGGGAGCAAACTGATGAAACCTATCGAGAGGCGCACGGAAGGCGGAAACTAAGCCTCTCGCCCATTGCCTCGGTTTGATCTTCACCTAATCTTCTTTCGCTAATTTCTTAATGTACTCTGTGATGTCACCCAGCGGAGAGCCTGGAGTAAAGATCTCTCTAACTCCTGCCTTTTTCAATTCGATCACATCTTCTTCAGGAATGACTCCGCCGCCGACGACAGGAATATCTTGGGCTTTCTTTTCTTTCAATAGCTTTAGGATCTCAGGGAATACTCGGTTGTGGGCTCCAGAAAGAATACTAATGCAAATCACATCAACATCTTCTTGTACGGCGGCATTTACGATCATTTCAGGCGTTTGATGGAGTCCCGTATAGATCACTTCCATCCCAGCATCCCGTAAAGCATGCGCGATTACCTTAGCGCCCCTGTCATGCCCATCAAGCCCCGGTTTCGCTACTAATACGCGTATCATTGAAGCTTTCCCCAATTCTTCGGGAAGATGCAGATGGTCTTCTTTTTTGCCTTAAGATAGGCGACAAAAAGACTTTGCAAATTAGTTTCCGATTTTTCTTCCGATTCCGGCGCCGCAAATCGCAAAAAGTTTTCGGCGAACTCGAAATTCTCGTGAACGATCTTTCGAATAAAGCTTCTCCACGGAA
>JBBQIT010000451.1:0-3924 GCA_038325205.1 Bdellovibrionota bacterium | reverse complement strand
CTCTCTTCCAAGCGAAGATGCCCTTGATGGGCTTCGATGATGGTCTTCGCTAAATGTAATCCTAAACCAGTGCCTGGAGTACGCCCACTCGACGTTCCCCGATAAAACCGGTCAAAGATTCTATCCCGTTCGGCCGCTTTGATTCCAGGGCCATTGTCCTGAATCGTAACCACTACTTTAGGAGAGACCAAGCTCACCCGAATGGATAACTCTTTCTTCGCTTTGTCATTATAGAGGACCGAGTTTTCTAAAAGACATTGAAAGGTGATATCCAAGCCATGAGCATCGCCGCGAACTACGGCATCGTCATTGAGATCGACAGTAACGGCAACCTCGCGGGCACGAACCAAAGGCTCCATCCGTCTGAGTACCTGCCGAAGCGTGTCGGCCACGTACAGTGTTTCATACTGAAAGGCCCCTCGCTCTACACGATTTAAGCTCAAAGCATTTTCAAAGAGAGAAGTGAGACGTCTCACCTCTTCCATCGCCTGTGACATCTCTTTGGTTAGCTGGCCATCGGCGGCCCTTTTGTCGACAATAGATTCCATTCTAAGCTTAAGCGCTGTGAGTGGAGTTTTGGATTCGTGACTTACGATTTCAACGAAGTTTCTTTGTGTCTCCCTGGCTTTGCGCTCGACCCTTAATGCATGGAGTAAAAGATACATCCCGATGCACGTCAACACGACAAAGAAGATGGATTCCGAAAGAAACATGATGCGGCGATGAAGCGCTTCTTTCGCGATAGCTTCGACACTTTCATTGGGAATCGGGGCTCCATGAACCTGCATACGAAGTTCTGCATTTTGAGATTTCAGATTAGCAACGCTGCTCACATCCTGCATAAAGACCGTAGTCCACCAAATCACTTGGGCGGTCAAAAGAAGGGTTACCGTAATAAAGGTCGTCGTCCATCGACGGTAAGTTATTTCGTCACGGGAAGGACGCATTTTTCCAGCCTTTCGATGGCTTGCTTTAGAATTTCGGGCGTGTGGGCAAAGGAGACAAATCCAACTTCATAAGGCGATGGCGCCAGATAGACTCCGGCTTCAAGCGCTCTACGGAAAAACTCCCCATATTGCTTAGCCCCCTCGGGCGTAATCTCAGGAGGAAAAGAACTGGTCGCTCGGCCAAAGTGAATCCAAAAAATGGAACCCAAACTTTTGACCTGAACTTCCGCATGGCGAGACAAGCGAGACTCAAGATCCTTCGCAAAATTTTCACACTGTTCATCCCACCGAAGGAGTGTCGGACGTCTTCGAAAAAGCTCTTCGATAACTTCGATCCCTACTGCGGCGGCCATCACGTTGCCAGCCATCGTGCCGGCTTGGTAAACGCTCCCCATCGGAGCCAATCGATCCATGATATCGGCTCGTCCCACGACAGCGGCTAACGGCAGGCCTCCGCCGATCACTTTGCCCAAAGTAACAAGATCGGGCTCTAGATGAAAAAATCCCGTCGCCCCATTTAGGCCAACGCGAAAGCCTGAAATAACCTCGTCAAAAATCACGAGGGTTCCGTGCTCTTTAGCAATTTTTACAATCTCTTTAATGTGCTCATACTTAGGAACATAAAGCCCGTAGTTTGCGGGAATAGGTTCGACGATAAGGGCAGCGATCGATTTAGGATGGGCCTTAAAGGCCTCTTTTACGGACTCCAAGTCATCATATCGGGCAATCAAAGTGTCTTTAACGAGAGACTTGGGAATCCCAAGCGATGAGGCTTCGCTCAATTCCGCGACTCCGCTTCCCGCTTTGGCGAGTAGCCCGTCACTATGACCATGGTAACAACCTTCGAACATTAAAATCTTGTCTCGGCCGGTAAAGCCACGAGCGAGTCTCAATGCCGTCATCACGGCTTCTGTTCCACTCGTCACTAGCCTTACCTTTTGCAAGAAAGGGTAAGATTTTAGGATCAGATTCGCGAGAATGACTTCTTTGGGATGACACGCGCCAAACGCCAGTCCTCGTCCCGCTTGTGCTTGAATGACTTGAACCACATTCGCCGGAGAATGGCCCAAGATGTGAGGGCCAAACGCCATGCAGAAATCGATATATTGCTTTCCCGCGACGTCGTACAGATACGCCCCTTCGGCATTACTGAAATAAACGGGTGAGGTTCCCACGTGTTTAAAGGCGCGGACGGGTGAACTAACGCCGCCAGGGATGACTTCACAAGCTTTCTCGAAAAGTTCTCCCGACGTCAAAGGGGGGTTCGAAGGAGGTGTCATCGGATCCAACCTTTCTCCGCAATCTCAGAAGCGTAATAGGTAATCACAAGTTGGGCGCCCGCTCGTCGAATCGCCGTTAAATTCTCGATGACCAGCTTCTTTTCATCAGCCATTCCATGTTTCGCTAACTGCTTCACCATTTCGTACTCTCCACTGACGCTGTAAGCGACCACAGGGAGTTTTGTCTTTTCTCGAAACTTTGCGATGATATCCAAATAAGCCAAAGCGGGTTTCACCATCACCATGTCGGCGCCTTCGCTCTCGTCGAGTTTTAGCTCGCGCATGGCTTCAGCGACATTTCGATAATCCATTTGATAAGTGGTTCGGTCTCCACCGCCCGTGGGCGAAGAGCTTAACGCTTCACGAAACGGTCCGTAGTAGGCGGAAGCGAATTTGGCTGTGTAGGCCAAGATTCCAACGTTCTCCAAACCTTGCTGATCTAGGAGCGTTCGAATCGCCCCTACCCGTCCATCCATCATGTCCGAAGGAGAAACAAAATCAGCTCCTGCTTGGGCATGACAAAGAGCGACTTTTGCCAATTGCTCGACGGAAGAATCGTTTTCGATCTCGCCGGCTTTCACATGCCCGCAATGGCCATGCGAAGTAGCGGGGCAAAGGCAGACATCGGTGAAAATGAGTATGTCTTTTCCAAAACGTTTCTTTAAAGTCTCGACCGCTTGGGGAAGGACTCCCGACGAGTCGGCAGCGTAGGTACCGAGATCATCCTTTTTTCCAGCGGGCGTTTCCCCAAAAAGCAAAATGCTTTTCACACCGCGATCTTTGTCTGCTTCAACCTTTTTAGAGAGCGCGTCTACGCCCCAGCGATAGATCTCGGTGAATCCTGGAATCGCCTCTTTCGAGTTCGCTCCCTCTTTAACAAAGTGAGGTTGAATGAGGTGGCTCAACTGCAAAGAAGTCTCCTGCAAAGCATCTCGTAACTGAGACGTTCTTCGCAATCGACGAGGACGTTGAACCATAGGTTTCAACATAGGATCTCTCCAATTCTTTCGAAATCACCTTCGGGTAGCATCTGAGGTTCAAAACCTTTTTTGGTCAAATAGTCGGAAGTGAATTTTCCGATCGAACCAATCACGATGCCTTCAGGAATCGTGAACTGGCCGATGAAAGCGTCCACCGAGGAAGGGCTCGTAAAAAGGATCATCGAAGACTTTGCGATCTCTTCTTGGGTGATAAATCTTCCAATGTCATCGCGAGGGGATGTCTTATAGAGGGGGAGCACCGTAACGGCACAACCCAACTCTTTCAAACGCTCCGAAACTGCCGTTCTGCCGCCTTCGGCCATAGGGATGAAGAAACTGGGCTTCAAGCTACTATTGCTTAAGAGATCTTCGAACTCTTCCAGAAACTTCTCGCTGCCCGGCTCGGTCGGATAAAAATCTGGAGTAAAACCGTCGTTATTGGCCACTTCCGCCGTCTTTTCGCCGATACAAGCCACTTGGGTTTGAATGGGGAAATCAGCGCCGACTTCCATTAAAAGCTCAGCCCAAAAGTGTACCGTTCTCTGGCTAGAAAACAGGATCCAATCCGGTGGGTGCTCGGTCAATTTTTTGATGATTTCGGGATCGACATGAAGTCTTTCAAATCGCAACACGGGAACGGCAATCCATTCTAAAGGAGTTCCCCGATGACCAAGCTCTGACGGAAATTTCGCGTCGAGGTCCTGGTGCTCCCCGGTC
>JBBQIT010000450.1:0-3924 GCA_038325205.1 Bdellovibrionota bacterium | reverse complement strand
CGCCTCGCCATGTTCCATGAAGAGATGGAGATAGTGGAACGAGACCGTCAGGCCGCTTGGTTCGCTGAGGCCGATGGGGCGCGCGTGCTACTTTGCAGTGAACTGGGCGGAGAAGGTCGAAACTTCCAGTTTTGCCAAGACCTTTTTCTCTTTGATCTGCCGCTTCATCCCGATTCATTGGAACAAAGAATCGGCCGTTTAGATCGTATTGGCCAGGCTAGCTCCTTTTCTATCCATGTCCCTTACGTACAGGACACTCCAGAGGAAGCCCTTCTCGAGTGGTATTCCCAAGGCCTGGGAATATTTGGTAGTGCTTGGAACGGCGGAGACTTCGGCGCGCAAATTCACAAAGAGTGCTTAAGTGGAATGCGCGCTTTTTTACCCGGCTCTTCGGATCACGATCGTCGCACGAAGAAGCTAGCGGCGATGGTGAAAGACACCCAGGCAAAAGTAGACGAAATTCAAACGCGACAGAAGGAAGGCACCGACATTCTCATCGACATCAACTCTTTCGACCCTGAGAAAGGGAAGAAGATCGCTGGTCGACTTAAAGCCTTCGACTCTGACAACAGATTTTACTCCTTCATGGAATTAGCATTCGATTACTTTGGCATTGAGTCGACCAAACTCGATGAAAAAGGGACGAGAAAACTAAGCCATCATTCAATGAGCTTTGTAGAGAATTTCCCAGGCTTAGAACGCGACGGCGAAGTCGCCGCTACCTATAAGAGAGATCAAGCTCTCATTCGTCAGGAGCTTAAGTTCCTCACGATCGAGCACACGATCGCTCAAGGCGCTATTTCTTTAGTGCTTGATGGAGAAGTCGGTAAAGCTTCGGCCGGGATTATTGCAAGTAAGCAGGAAGGGATTATTTTCGAGCTTCTTTACGCCTTGCAGGTATCTGCACCCAACCATCTAGGAGTGCAGTCAGACCTGCCCTCTCAGCCCATTCAAATCTTTGTGAAAATTGACGGCGAAATCTTGGAAAGTTTTGCCAAGCCGGGTTGGCAAGGTATTAAGCCGGTACAGCCACAAATGAAGCTAGCTCTCCTGGAAAAATTAAAGCCTTCATTAACCAAGATCGTTGAGATCGCGGCCACCAGGGCCGAGGAAAAGGCGACAAAGCTAATTGAAGCAGCAAGCAAACATCGAAAAGAGTCTTACGAACGGGAATATGCCCGCACTTTAGAACTTTCCAAAATTAACTCACTCATCTCCGAAGAGGAGTTGACTGCGATTCAGATTAAGTACGATGAAGGCGTTGCGGCACTATCTAAAACGCATCCGAGATTAGATGCCGTTCGTGTCCTAATTTTAGGCTAAAAACTCTTTACGAAAAGCGCCCAAGGCTCAAAAAAAAACGGGACAGATATTTCCATATCTGTCCCGCTCTCGAGAATTAAAGTCTACTCTTAATGGGGCATCGTCGGAGATGGAGATGGAGACGGCGTTGAGGTTGGGGGTGGGGTAGTCGGCGGCGGCGTTGGGGTCGTCATGGAATCTGGCTTGCAACAAACCGCCTGTGCCATCGCCGGCATTTGCATGCAGTTCGCTTTCTGCCCGCACACCGTGTCTTTGAGTCCGTCGCAATAGGCATCGGCCGCGGTCTGACCAGCCGTCCCTGCCGCTACCGCAGCAGCGTCGTTGTAAGACTTCTTGGTGGGCGTCCAATTGGGCGGGGCAACCCAGTTCGGACAGCTGTCGTCGGAACCGTACTCTCCCGTGATCCCAGGCCGTCTTATAGGACACTCAGTCATGGGATCTTTGTAAGAGTTGTCGAAAGCGTAATTCGTTGTGGTGTTCTTACAAGTGACTTGGCAATAGATGCCGGTCACTTTTTGCGTCCCGTTTGGTAGACCCATTTTTGAAATGTTGGTACAAACGCCCGAGACCCCCTTACAAGTGCCGTTCGGCACGCAAGCATTCGTATAAGAATCGTTCTTAAGGTCATTGGCATTTCGACACTGCGCGGCCTCTGCCCCTTGCGCAAACGCAAGTATGAGAGCGGCGATGGAAAATACGGCTAACTTCGGGAAGCGGAATACGACGTACATCATTACCTCCTGAGATGGACTGCTAGTTTTGATTGATTAGTTAAATAGGTCGGCCTGGAAGGCCTGCGCTATAGAGATCAATATTAGCGCAAAATAGTGAGAAAAGTATGCCGAACTTCATTTTTCAGCCTGACGAATGCGTTGGGGCACTATCTAAAACGCATCCGAGATTAGATGCCGTTCGTGTCCTAATTTTAGGCTAAAAACTCTTCACGAAAAGTGCCTTGGCGCCACCCGGTAGAGGAGAAAGCGTGAAGTTCGAAGTTATCGGTGAGCCCTTTTTATGTAGAAGAGGAATCAACGTTCCCACCCCAATTCCCATAGCGGCTCCGACGAGGACATCAGAAGGATAGTGAACGCCCGCCACGACCAACTCAATACCAATGGCCGTTCCCACGGCTCCCGTTAACACCCAAGGCCACACTTTGGAATGATGCCTAAGATTTAGCGTAATCGCCGCCGCACTCAGGGCGGTTACCGTAGTGGTGGTGTGGCCCGAGTAAAAGGCGTCATAGTTTGAGGCATCGTTGTAATCGGCATGCCCACTGTAAACTCTAGGAATCGGACGCTGCGAAATCGCTTTGGTGACGGCTACCAAACTTCCACTAATGGCGAGAGTCTGAATATAAACTACGAAATCGTCATACAAATCATCGGTAAAACCCAGATCGAAATAGTCGGCTACCATAGGGCCCAGTACGGAAAGCACCACAGTAACATTTGCCAAAGTCATCGCGGTATCGCTGTGATTTCCGATGGTATTGCGATCAAACGGGTTTACTTCTTTCTGGTCCAAAGGAAAGCGACGCTGAACAAACTTATGGGCCAGGGTAACGGGCACCACGATACCCGCGACGGCGAGCGCCGTAAGGCTCCAATCTCTTCTCGGATTGATATCGTAAACCGATTGGGGTCCCGCGATACTCGCCGGTAGAATACATAGCTGAGCAAAAAAAGAAACTAGGACGACAAGTCGTGATGCCATGTTCCGGAGTTAATCAGATCAGAAGCGACGACTCAACCAATCTGTTTGGCAGGTTGCGAAGCGCGGCCTTTGGCTTTACGCTTAATCCCATCTCGTGTCGAACCATCTAACTAAAATCCTAACTAAGTCCCTAAAATGGGGGCTACTCAGCGCTGCGAGCGGAGTGCTCTCGGGAATCGCAGCGGCGGTTTTTCTCATTCTATTGGATTGGGCTACTCACACACGCGACGCCCACCATTGGATCATTTGGTTCCTTCCCTTGGCAGGCCTATTGATAGGGTGGGGATATCATTACTACGGAAGCTCGGTAGAAAAGGGCACCGGTCTCATCCTCGACGAGATTCATGATCCGAAAAAGACAATCCCCTTTCGTATGGCTCCGTTGGTACTGGTAGGAACCGTGATCACGCACCTTTTCGGCGGATCCGCAGGCCGCGAAGGAACCGCGGTACAGATGGGGGCATCGCTTTCCGATCAACTCTCCAAATATTTTAAGATCGATAACCGAGAGAGAAAGATTTTACTGGTCGCGGGAGCGGGGGCTGGATTTGGAGCGGCCATCGGCGCTCCGTGGGCGGGCGTCGTTTTCGGAATGGAAGTGATCTACGTAGGTAAACTTGCCTTTATCGCCCCTTTGGAATGTCTGATCGCTTCTTTTGTCGCCTACTATACGGCAGTCTTTTTGAAGGCTCCTCACTCCGTCTATCCGCAGATCGTCATTCCTGAATTTAGCTACTCCCTTGTGTTTTATGTGGGGCTCGCGGGAATTGCTTTTGGAATTGCGGCAAAGCTTTTCACGATGCTGGCCCACAGAGTGGAAGCACTGACCCACAAAACGGTGCCCTATCCACCGCTCAGACCTTTTCTCGCTGGCATTTTGCTTTG
>JBBQIT010000449.1:0-3929 GCA_038325205.1 Bdellovibrionota bacterium | reverse complement strand
ACCTTCGTAAGCAACATAGGTGAAGTTATCGACTCCAGAGAAGCCAATATCGGGAACGTAAGACACTTCGTCGCCGTAGCCTGAGAGATTGCCGTGTAAGGGTGAATCTACGATTTGATAAACCAACAGCCCTCCATCCGACGATTGCCCTCCCAGATAAAAGTCCAAACTCACATTTTCGTTCGTGCTCACCGAGAGATCTTGAGCGTAGATCCCTGGATATTCCGGCGGCAATTGCCCATCGATTCGAACCAAACAACCGGAAAGCAAAAATAGAAAACTCAAAGAGAAGACTAATCGCAGCATTTTCATATATCCTCCCTTCGACTCACCAACCCATTTGGTTCGTTCGAAGTATGGAACTTAGAATTGCAACGGTGATACCAAGATCTGTCGAAACCCACAGAGTGAATTTTGTGCCTAAACTAGAGAGGGAAATTGACTAAGAAGTGAACAAACCGGTGGGAATTGCTGAAAAATTACCTCTACTATTTACATGTAATTTCAATTACTTAAGATGATAATCCGCGACTCAATGCGGTTAATCGAAAGAAGATGAGAGTATTTTCCCCTTCGGGGCGATCTGCCCCACCAAAGGTCCCCAATTCATTGCCGCTACTTTCGTTGGGGTTTTATCGTCGAGGCGATACCGCCACAAACACAGGTGAGCCCGGCACCGATCCAAAAGGGGACATTAGGATGCCATTCGAAAAGAAAGCCTGCGGCCGATGGCCCGATGACTCTTCCTAATGCGGCAAGAGACTGGCCCATTCCCATGGCGCCTCCCTGTTCGTCGGGATCGACAGCGCGAGAAAGTAAGCTACTGAGCGACGGATTGATAAGCCCCGTTCCGATCGCAAGGCACATCGACACAGGTAAAAGCATCGCAAAATGAAAGTACCAACCAACCACAGGAATCATGGCAAGACTGATGCTGACTGCGCCAATTCCAAAAAGTAACAAGCGCCTTTCTCCGAAAGCTTTCACTAACCTTCCGATTAGGCCTCCTTGAATAATGGTCGCCGTCACTCCCACCACTACAAGCACATACATAGTATAAGTGGCGGCATGTCTCGAATGGTCGACAGAAGCCGGCTCTGCAAAGAGCCAAGTTTTCTCAATAAAGAGCCCCAGTACTTGCTCCATTAACGAGAACGCGAGCGTGTAAGTAAGAAATACTGTGAAGAGTTGCCCGACATTCGGATGTCTCGCCGCATGCTTAAGCGCTTTCCAAGAAAAAGCTCGGTGGACCACAACCGATTTTGCTCCCGCCGTTCTTGTCTCAGGCAAAATGAAAAAGGCTAGCACCAAGTTAATCGCGCTGAGCCCCGCAGCAACAAAAGCAGGAACCGCCAATCCGAATCTAACTAACGATCCCCCCAAAGCGGGACCAAAAATAAAGCCCAAACCAAACGCGGCTCCAATCAGACCCATCCCTTTCGCGCGCTTTTCGGGTGTCGTGCTGTCAGCAATGATAGCTTGAGCAGTTCCTATGTTCGCACTTCCAAACCCGGCCAGCATTCGCGATAAGAAAAGAATGGTAAGCGAGCCCGAGAGTCCAAAAATAAAATAACCGACTACCGTACTCGCAATGCTCACTAGCATCACGGGACGCCGACCGATCTTGTCAGAGAGACGCCCCCAAAAAGGCGCAAACAAAAACTGCATCAGGGAAAAAGAGGCACCTAATAGAGTGACCGTTGAAGGATGCGCCCCCAACGACTCCGCGTAAAAGGGTTGAATCGGAATGATGATTCCAAAGCCCACCAGATCTAAGAACACCGTAAAAAAAACAATTCCTAGAATTCTTTTATTTTCCGCTTCAGAACGACTAGCACTAGGAGACGACGGAGGAGGTGCCATGAATCCCTTTCGAGTTGAGGAGCCTAAGTCACGATAAGCATAGACTTAAGAAAGGAAGTTGAAAACGGAGATTAGGACTGGAGAGTATAATTTTCGATCTGAACGAGCGTCTCGGCTATCGGAGATTCGCTATCAAACTGACAAAGCCTCATCGCGTCGTGAAGTTTGGGATCTGAGGTCACTTTCATTGCTATCAAGGCATTTCGTCTAAGACCGCCCCGTTTGGCGCGGGTAAGCGGAGTACCTCCGAACCAACTTTCGTAACGATTTTGATCCATCGTCGCAATTTCAAATAGTGAGGGAATTACTTTGGAAACAAGCGATGAAGGCAATCCTGGTAAGGTCTTCCCTCGGTTGTAGGGACAGGCCAACTGACATAGATCGCAACCAAAATAATATAGACGGAGCCAGGGCCAAAACTTTTCTGGGATCGTACCGCGGTGCTCAATGGTCCAATACGCCAGACATAAATTCGAATCGATCGAGTAGTCGGTGTTTAGTGCACCCGTCGGACAATTCACCTGACAACGATCACACTTTCCACAGCCACCCGTCGGAAGATGTTGATCAGGATCAACGACCGCAGGCTCGTCAATGGGAAGCAATTTACTACTTAGAATCTCACCCAGTAAATAAAAGCTCCCCTTCTCAGGATGAATGTAACAGGTGTTTTTTCCGATAAATCCTTCGGAAGTTTTTGCGGCGAGATCCCGTTCTAATAAAGGAGCCGAATCAACTACCGTTCTAAATTGGGATTCCGGAAAAGCTTCCTTAAGTTGAGCGCCAATTCGATCGCCACGTTTTCTTAGTTCCCGGTGATAATCCGCAAATCTCGCATACTGAGCCACCCGGGGACCGTTTTTTCCAATCAGCGCTTCCTCTAAGGTATCTCCTTGATAGTACGGCAACCCAAAAACAATGACGCTTTGGCTCCCGGGCAAAAGCCGAGTGGGATCTTCACGACACTCAGAATTTCGCTCTAGAAAACTCATGCTGGCGTGGCGTCCCTCATCGAGCCACTGATTGAACCGTTCGAAAGCCTGAGTAGAATTTGGTGTCACAACACCAAGTAACTGCAAACCTTCTCCTTCGAACCAGGAATTTAATAGATCACGGCTGAAAGACATTAGGCCTCTGATTCGGTCAATCTCGGTCGATCGGAAAGTAGAAAAAGAAATAACGAACCACTTCCAGATGAATTTGGCTCGACCCAAATCCTACCGCCGTGGCGCTCTAATATCTTCTTACAGATCGCAAGTCCAATGCCTGTGCCCGGATACTTCTCGCGATTATGCAGCCTTTGGAAGATAACAAAAATACGCTCCGCATACTCCGGTGCGATGCCAATGCCGTTATCTTCTACACGGAAGACCCAGTTACTTGAGACCTTGGTGGCAGAGATCTTTATGATAGGTGGGGAGTCACTGCGAAACTTAATCGCATTACCCAACAGATTCTGGAAAAGTTGCACAAGCTGAGTCTCGTCCGCCACTATCGTCGGAAGAGGCTCGGAAACTATCTTAGCTCCGCTTTCTTGAATCGCGGCTTCTAAATTCGCTACAGCAGAGGCAAGCGATATATTGCAATCCGTTGTCTTGAACCTCTCCCCTCTTGCACCGACTCGAGAATAGGCCAAAAGAGCATCGATAAGGCCATACATTCGGCCAGCGCCTTCGCGAGCAAATTGGAAATAGTCATTCGAATCATCGTCAAGTCTTCCAGCACACGAGCGCTCCAAAAGCTGAAGATAACTATTTACCATGCGAAGGGGCTCTTTAAGGTCATGGGAAGCCACATAAGCAAACTGTTCTAACTCGGCGTTCGATCTGGCTAGTCGGTCAGATTTTCTCTTCAGCTCATCTTCTGCCTTTTTTCGCTCAGTAATATCTCTCGCCACTTCAAAAATGAAAGATCCCCCTTCGAACTGCACCGCAGTGACGCTCAATTCTACCGGGAAGCTAGTTCCATCTTTACGAACCAACACAGATTCAAATGGGGCAGCACGATTTTGCAGTAACGAATCGAAACGCTTCTCAAAGGGAAGCGTTCCATCATAATCCGGTTGA